>CAZSVW010000025.1:0-11705 GCA_964610485.1 Candidatus Hydrothermarchaeota archaeon
TTGAGTATGAGTCAAATATCTCTAGAATTACGAAGCTGAGGCTGGCCTTCATTAGCCAATTGTATTTCGTAATTTTCGGTTCTTCTGGATACATTCTCAGGGCATATGCCACATCATCACAGAAATCCCTGATATCCTTGAAGTTGAATATAATGTTCCTTAATTTTGTCTCCCCTCTAATCAAAGAGATTATATAGTCTGTAACCAAGAAGATCGAGACAAAAATTAAGACAACTGCAGCAGCCCTGTGGACAAGCATGGTAACTTTGTATCCTCCCATGAGCAGTGCAAACCATCTGAGGTGTTCTGAGAATGTAATGGGCAATCCTGTAATAAAGAGTATCATAATAGCCAATGCTCCAGCGAAGTGAGCAAATCTCTGACTTCCCGAGAATCTTACGATCATTTTTGCATCTCCTCCTCAATTCTTAGGAATTTCAGTTGGTCTATTAACACGAGGAATAGTGCGGCGATGAAAAATAAGGCGAGGAGTATCACCATGATCCAGTTTACGATACTTGAAAATTTCATTATTGTTGGATAGTTCTTGACGGGAAATCTAGAAAAAGCTAATGGAGATTCTTTCGGAACCATAGAATAGAGTTTGTAAAGTAATGAGACAGTTATTATTCCACTCACGATCCCCGAAATCACAGCTTTGTCGCTCATATTAACACCAAAAATAATAAAAATTTAGAGGGCAAATGGAATTATTCTTCCCGCCGCTCTCTCCCTGTACTCCTTGCTTATTTCACTAGCCTCTCCAGCTAACAGTGCCTTGGTTGCACAGAAAGCAGCGCACATTGCTACAGGTTTCTCTCTCTTCTCTCCATCAAACGACTCTAAGCAGAATGTACACTTGTCCATCTTCCCCTTACTGCCAAAGGTACCAGCTTCTGGGAACTGCGGGGCTCCAAACGGACATGCCCATAGGCAATATCCGCATCCTATGCACTTGTCTTTGTCCACCAGCACTACGCCGTCTTCAGTTTTGTATATGGCTTTGACGGGACAAGCTTTCATGCAAGGAGCATCAGCGCAATGGAAGCATGCCATGGGTATGTGTTTCTCCACATATTGGCCCCTTTTACCCTCGTTTATTGTTACTACTCTAATCCTCCTTATCCCTGTGGGTACTTTATTGTATTGTTTACATGCAGCTTCGCATCCAGAACATTTTACACACCTTGTCCAGTCAACTAAAAATTTAACTGGCATCTCTCAACACCTCCTTATGCCTTGTAAATTCTGCAAAGTGATACTTTTGTCTCTTGCATTTGGGTAACGCTGTCGATTCCAGGAGAAACTACGATGTTTACCGAATCTCCCACTACCAGTTCTGGTCCAAGTCCTTCTCCATCGGTTGGATACCTGTCTCTGTAGTCTTGGCCTTGGAATATACCGTTCCAGTGGAATGGTACGAAAGCTACGGTATAGGGTGGAACATCTATGCTTGCTCTCTCGGTAACTTTTGCTTTTACTTTTATCTTCCCCCTGGCAGTTTCGACCCACACCCAGTCTCCGTTCTTGATTCCATTCATGCTTGCAAATTTAGGACTTATTTCAACATAGCACTCTGGTTGAATCTCTGCAAGTATCGGCGAATTTCTGGTCTGAGCACCTCCTCCGTGGTGTTCTACTTGTCTTCCAGATGTGAGTACAATTGGATACTTTTCATATCTCTTTTCTGCAACCGCACGTTTTTGCTCGGTTTCTAGTGGATATTTGACCATCCTGTAGTGATGCTCTAGGTCTGGGAAGGTCGGATACTTCTCGACCAGGTCTGGTCTTGGGGATTCTATTGGCTCACGGTGTACGGGTATTTTGTCGGCATGTTCGTAAACGTAAATTCTCGCTTTTCCTCTACCTGTCGGTGGATTGCCTTCTTCTAGAGCTTGCTTTACCACTTCTCCACTCATATCAAAGGCATATGCATAAGTCCAATGTCTAGATCCCCATGGTTTATCCCATCTCTCCCTCACGATGGGCTGACCGGCTCTTGGGTCATCCTCTGGATATTTCCATTTTGCCCTGAAGTCATGGCCTCCCTCTTTAGGTGGATACTCATCACAGTACAATACAGGTGTTCCCGGATGGTCTTCTGTCCAGCAAGGCCATGGTAATCCCCAGTATTCTCCATCGCAAGGTCCGCCAATCGCTTTTCCAGTATGGGGGTCGAAGGTATGGGCATACTTCTTTTGCCTCTTAAGCCTCTCCGGCGTTTGACCTTGTAGTCCAATGGGTCTGCAGGCAATATTAATCTCCCTGGTCACATCTTCTATTGTCTTATAATCAAAGAACGGATACATGAACGGTTTTCCCATCTTTTCATCTATCTTCTTAGCTAATAGTTTGAATATCTCAAAGTCTGTTTTGCTTTCCCACTGAGGCTCGATTACCGGGTCTCTCCACTGCCATTCCCTTCCAGTTGTGGTAACGCTTCCACTGCCTTCTTGTCTAGTTGCAGCCGGGAGGAGGTATATACCATCGCTTCTCTCAGGTAAGGCAGAAGCTGCGGTTGGATAAGGATCGACAATAACGAGCATATCTAACTTTTCGAAGGCTTCTTTCTGCTTGGCTATCTCTTTGATAGAACTCATTGCTTCGCCCCAGAAGAATGCTACTTTGATATTGCAGTTCTGGTCTATTTCTTCTATCGGTTTTCTGAGAACTCCTTGGTACCAGTTAGAAACCGTAAACCCTGGCATAGTCATTAAACTCTTTCCTTTTAGTGGTCCGTCTTTTATTACGTCAAATCTAGCTTTCAATTCATCAAATGTTATTGAACCAGAAGTTAAGCCACGCTTGCCACTTTCGGTAAATACTTTAGCATACCATTGCCATGATTTTTCACTTTTAACGGAATAGTAGCCTGGCAGGAAGTGAGAAAGCACGCATAAATCGGTAACTCCTTGGACATTATCGTGTCCTCTAATTGGAATGCATCCACCACCCCAGTGCCCCTGACTTCCAAGAACCAGACTTAGAGCTGCTAGAGTTCTTATTATGTAGGTCCCGGTACTGTGCTGGGTAGCCCCCATACTCCAAATAACAGCTACTGGCCTGTTCTCGGCCATTATTCTTGCAGCCTCTCTTATTTTCTCTGCAGGTACCCAAGTTATATCCTCGACAACCTCGGGCGGATAAGCCTGGACTACCTCTTTGAGCTTTTCCCATCCGTACGTCCTGTCTTTCAGATACTCTTCATCTTCCCAACCATTTTTGAAGATTTCATGGATTATACCGTATAGTAATGCTATGTCTGAGCCGGGCCTAAACTGCAGGAACAAGTCAGCGAAGCTTGCAGTCCTTGTAAATCTTGGGTCGGCAACTATTATTTTAGCTCCGTTCTTGTCTCTTGCGTTAAATACACGCTGCATAAATACTGGATGGGCTTCCGCCGCATTTGATCCAAAGAAGAATGCGCACTTTGTATGTTCAATGGATATGGTCGTGCCGGTCATAGCACCATGTCCATAAGTGGCAAGTAGTCCAGCCACTGTGGTTGAATGGCAAATTCTGGCTTGGTGGTCTATATTGTTCGTTCCCCACAACATTGCAAACTTTCTAAACATGTATGCCTCTTCGTTTGACCCATGGACCAGACCACAGAAGAAGAAAGCATCTGGGCCATATTTGTTTCTGATCTCTACCATTTTACTTGCAATTTCGTCCAGCGCCTCGTCCCAGCTTATTCTCTTCCATTTACCTCCTTCTTTTTTCATAGGCCATTTAAGTCTCCTCGGATTGTTTGTTACGGTAACTATGGAGGCACCCTTACAGCACATTCCTCCTTGATTAATGGGGTGGTCTTTCCAAGGTTCTGTGTGGGTAAATACCCCGTCCTGGACAACCCCTATGTATCCGCATCCGATAGAGCAGAAGCTACATATGCTTTTTACTTTCTTGATTTTGCTTCCTTCTCCCTCCGCCGCTTCTACCGGAGAAAAGAGTTCTGTAGGAGAAAATTTCCTGTCCCCGAAATACTTGCTTAGTGCAACAGTTGCACCGGTTGCTAATGTAGCCTTCAGAAAATTCCTTCTACTAAGTTTGAGATTTGATACCATACTCCAACCTCCAGTCTCTAAGCTTGTCTTTTATAACATTTAAAATTTTCTATTTTTATGGATATTCTTTTTCAAAATTTTAAAAAAAATTTAAATTAAAGGTATCCACATAATGACAAAAAAATGGCAAATTGTGCATAAAAATTTATTTTTTTGTCATTTTAATTTTTTCGAATGGTATATGCAAAAAATTTACTGTATACCGAAAAATATTTATGGAGTCTCTACGAGCAAAAGCTTATGGTAAGATCAGAAATGTATGGTTTTTTGTCTAGAATGTTCCTTGAGCCACCTCCCAAATTGTTGATTCAGGATATACTGAATGGAAATTTCTTTAAGATTTTCGAAAATTTCCCATCAAATAAAAAGATAAGGGAAGGTTTAGAAAAGATAAAAGAGTGCTCTAAAAAATATAGGAGCGTTAGGGAGTTTTTTGAGGATGTGGAAGATGAGTATATCAAATTATTTGTTGGACCTTTCAATCCTCCGGTAATGCTCTACGAGTCGGAATATTCTCCCCTAGGACATAAGGTTTTAATTGATATAAAAAGGGCATATAGAAAAGCGGGGCTTTATAAGTCAGATAAGGTAAAAGAGAGAGAAGACCATTTAGCTTTGCAGTTTGAATTTATGAAATTGCTATGTGAAAAGGGGGAAACTAAGCTTCAAAAAGAATTCTTACAACACCTGCTTGAATGGGCAACTAAAGTGATGAAAAAAATTATCAATAGCAAGGAGGCGAGATTTTATAAGGGAATTGCTCTTATAGCACTTGGATTTTTTGAACTGGAGGAAGAATTTTTAGGATTGTCCCCTGATAATCCATCCTGAGCCATCGCATGTTGGACAGACTTTTACTCTGGCACTCCCGTTTAGAAATTTTTCTATTAGGCTCATCTTTTTTTCTATAACTTTTCCACTACCCTTACATGTTGGACAGAGTTCCCTATCCATTGCATCACCACAAATAAGAGGGGTATTTCTGATATTTAAAATTTTTGAAGTTTGCAAAATCAAATATTTTCTTGTCCATCTAGCAGTATTATCTTTCCTTCAGAAATTTTGAAAGGAATTTTATCCAATCCCCTGGGAGAAGGGCCCGAGATTCTTTCTCCCGATATCAGATCAAATTTTGATAGGTGGCAAGGGCATCTTAAGATTTTTTTCTCCAATATCGCATTAACAGGGCATCCCATATGGGGGCATGTGGCATCGTAGATGAAAATTTTCCCATTATAATATATAGCGAGAATGGGTTTATCTTTATATTCTAATTTTATAACTTTTTTAAGCTTTAGCTCTTTTAAATCTATACTAATTGTATCCTCATCGGTTTTTGTGATGTATTCGCTCTTAGATTTAAGTGACAAGATAGGTATCGTTCCAGATGTTATAAGAAAAATTTTTGCGAATACCTCTAGCAGTTGTCTCCTTTTAACCATTACGGTGATTAATAAAGAAAAGTATTTATTTGTAAGTTTTTCTACATTTCAGCAAGACTCCTCAACCTCTGGTTGCGATGGAGGTGGGGTGGGATGTCGTGGTTGGGGTTTGGGGGAGGGAGTGGACTTCTGTGGGGCTTTGGGGGCACTCTCCTTTGTTTCGGTGGGTAATGGAGGACATTTCTTATATATCCCAACCACGACATCACAATCGGCGGAGGGAGCAAAAGGGTCGTTCATTTCAATTTCCTCTTCTAAAGTTCTTGCAGGTTCAATATCACCATCGTTTCCGCCCTTTCCTTTTGCAACGCTTAGATACTTTGACCAATGCCCAAATCCATGGGCAACACAGACAGTATCGGGTCTTATACCTTCAGTGAGATATGCTTTAACTTTTATAAATCCATATTTTGAGGCTACATATACTTCTTCTCCTTCTTTTATTCCCTTTTTCTTGGCAACGCTCTTATTTATCCACACTTTATTTTCCGGGTAGATTTCACTTAGTCCAGGATTATTCTGGGTCATGGTATGCCTATGCACGGGGGGTCGGGTAGTAGTAAAATAAAACGGAAATTTTTCATCAGGTTTTGGAGGAGAAAGCTCCTCTTTCCAGTCTGGAAAGGGGTCATAGCCATACTTTTCAAATAATGTGGAGTAGAGTTCAATTTTTCCAGTGGGTGTATTGAAACTTGGGATAAATTCATATTCTCCATCTTTTGGATATACTCCCAAACGTTTTAGATCATCGTAAGTTATCCCATATGGCTCGAGCTTCTTGTTTAGAGCTTCTTCACCAGTGGGGGGGATATATTCCTCTACTCCCATCTAGCATGCCTCCTCAACAACCGGAGAAGGTTGGGTTGGTTTAGGTTTCTCAGGAGTGGCTTCAACTTTGATTTTTCTCATTTCTATCCTTTTAGCTATCTCGTATTCTATTTCCTCAGCGCTTCTTGTATCGAAGAGCCTCCCTACCACTGGTTGCATGACTGAAACCTGGGGGAAGAGCGTATAGGTTGTTCTGGGAACGACGCCACTCCTTTCCAGATATGTAGATTCTGGGAGCATTATGTCGGAGAAGTATGAAAGTTCGTCAAGGTATATGTTCAAGTTAACTACAAATTTGCTTTCCAGAGCCTTCCCGAGAAGCTTAGGTTGCATGAATGAGAGCAGGGAAGCCCTCGTAAAGAATATCACTTCGGTATGATAGGGTTCGTCATGGAGAAGCTGATGGGGGATTGATTGATATGGACCACAGTTGGCAAGCGGGAAATATTCCCTTCCATCTATTCTGTTCTGGGTAACTGGGGGGGGAGGAGTCTTGACTGGCGAAACCCTGCCTAACTTTATAACCCTGGGTATCCATCCTCCTCTCTTTCCTATATTTCCAGTAATTGACATCAGTATGATAATCGCATGGGTTAGCCGGGTTGCATTCTTTCTCATCGGTCCTCCGCCGCCACGTTTCCATACGGGTATGCATGCAGGCTTGATGGTGGCGAAATCTCTCGCAATGCTTTCAATCGTTTTGGCGGGAACTTCACTCTTCTCTTCTGCCCATTCGGGCGTATATTTCTGCACAAGCCTACAGATTTTGTCAAATCCGTAGCAGTTCTCTTTAATGAATTCCTTGTCATAGAGCTCCTCATTTACTATGGTATTTATCATGGCAAGTGCAACGGCCAAATCCGTTCCGGGTTTAATTGGAATCCAAAGGTCTGCAAGTGATGCAGTTGTGGATAGTCTTGGATCAAAGACTACAATTTTAGCCCCTTTTCTTTTTGCTTCTGCAAAACCTCTGGCAAACACGTTTTTTCCTTTCCCAGCTTGGTCCCATCCAAAACTGAGGATGTATTTACTGTTAAATAAGTCTGGACACCAAGTCTTTCCCGTTAATACTCGCTGGGTTAGTAGGGATGTAGCATAACAGGTTGAAGTATGGCTAATTATATTCGGACTCCCTATGGCTTTCATCAGGTTTTTAAATACTCTATGCCCTATATTCACTATCGATTGAGGACCGTACTTTTCTATCGCTTCATTTACTTTGGAGGCTATTATGTCATAAGCTTCTTCCCATGAAATTTTAACCCATCCAGGGTCCTGATTAAAACCTTTTTTTGGATTTGTTCTTTTTAGAGGGTATTTCAGTCTATCTGGGTCATATAGCATTTTTACACCGAAATGACCCTTGGCACAAAGTTTACCTCCGCTGGCTTGATCTTCTGGCACACCTTCAAGCCTCTCCAATACCCCTTCCTTAACATAAGCTTTAACTGCACAGTGATTTTCGCATATACCGCAAGTTGTATAAATTTCTGCGGTTTTATCTATTTTTTTATCATTTTGCTCTGCAAAGGTGAAAATATCGCTTTTAAGTCCTCCTTTAGCTATAGCAAGTGACCCTAAAAGAATAGCACTCCCCTTAAGGAAATTTCTTCTGCTAATAGGTAATTTCAAATTTTCACCCCCATCATTTCAGCGGCTTTCTTTCTGAGCAACTTTGACAGTTCCTCCGAGTCCCCGTAATTTAAAGCCCCGCCGATACATGTAGCTACGCAATAGGGGGGGAGTCCACTATCTATCCTGTCATAGCAGAATGTACACTTGTCCATCTTCCCCTTACTGCCAAATACCCCAGAACCTTCAAATTGCGGGGCTCCAAACGGACATGCCCATAGGCAATATCCGCATCCTATGCACTTGTCTTTGTCCACCAGCACTATGCCGTCGTCTCTCTGATAAATTGCATGCATCGGGCAAGCTTTCATGCAAGGGGGATCGGAACAATGAAAGCAACTCATAGAGTAAAATCTTCTTTTTACATTGGGAAATTTTCCATTTTCCAATTCCACTACTTTTCTCCTTCTCACCCCTATGGGTAGGTCGTAGGCTTCTTTACATGCTGCCTCGCACGCAGAACATCCCAAACATTGTTCTGGGTCAAATAGAAATCTATACCTCGTCACTTTGAATTCCTCCAAATCTAAGCGAAAGAGGAGAAATCACAATAATATTAATATTGTTGTGAATGTTTCACACTAAAGTATAAATATGTTTAAATTTTTAATAATCTATTTGAAAAATTATGAAAAGCAAGATCGTAAGAAAGAATGTTTCCCTAAGTGAGGAACATTTAAGAAAGCTCTCACCTTTGCTAGAGAAAAATGGGTATAACTTCAGTGCAGCGATAAGAAGAGTTATCGAATTTGCTGCAAAATTTATAGATAATTTTGGAAGTTTGGAAGAAGCAGAGAAAAATATAGCATTAAAGAAAGGATCAAAGCAAATATCAGAGTTTGAAGCGGTTTTACCATCGTCTCTATTGGAATGGATGGTCAAAATTCAGGAAGGTAGATTACCATCTGAGGAAATAATTTCTGAAATTTATAGCAGATATTTTGAGGGGAAAATAGATTTTAATAATGTGGAAGAGCTTCAAAATGTTATAAATAAGTTTTTATTAGATAAAGGGTGGAAATGCGAGTTCAAGATAAATAAAAGAGGAAGCTGCTATTTATTTACTGTATCTGGAGATTGTAAAGAATTTAGAAGATTTGTATTTATCTTGATCTTCTTGATCTTAAACAGTATAAAATATATGAGGATATTCGATGTAAAAGAAACTGTATCTCAGCTTATTGTTCTGTGCGGACTATCTGACGAGGATGGAACAGAAAGCCTGATTGAATATCTAGGAAGAAATAATGTAATATTCGAGCAATTAGAGAAGAATAAAGAAATGATACTTAAATTTTCTAATCAGCTTAAATTGGCGAGAAATCTTGTTTGCATACCTCAAGAGTGCTTTGAAGAGATGGTGGGGGATGGAAAGGTTCCAGAGAAATTTTTAAAATGTCTAAGCTATCTCACAGATCCTCTAGAATATGGAGATGAGGAAAAATTCATGCAAAATTTTTCTAGGATGTTTACACAAAGCAATCTATTTAAAAAGGTAGAAATTAGGGGCGATGTTATTCTCTTGTGGCATAATTATGAAAATGAAACAACAATATTAAGGCTAGGGGAATGGGTGAGAGAATTCCTTTCAAAAACCACGGGAAAGAGATATATGGCATGCCCGTATTTGAATGTCATAGTTGTAAAAAAAGTTTGATTTTGCTGGGGCTTCTTTTTTTTATTTTTCCTTTGTCGTTAGCTCAAGATACTTACGATAGCTGCACCTATTGTCATTCAAATTTTACAAAGATGAAATCGATGGGTTACCCGCAGTTTTACTTTACCCAGGAGGAAGTATGGAGAGAAAGCGGGATGTTTAGAGAAGGTCTGGGTGGTCCACGGTGTTATGATTGTCATTTGGGAGATAAAACCAATTTTACATTGGAGGGAGCTCATAAGGGGATTTTAACTCTTCTAGTTATAAACTATAGCAAGCTTGTTCCCATATCCAATAGAACGAAGTATCTTAGGATGATAGCGAAACAACAGAACAGAACTCCAAGTATGTTAATACCGAAACTTCGGGGGACTAAAATAAAAACCATACTTTTTCATGATAGAGATGCAAAAACTCTTGCATTCAGTCCAGAAATAGCAAATAAAACGTGTGGAAAGTGTCATTCAGGAGAATTTGAAGATTATATCAAAAGCAGAATGGCTGAGCAGAGATTTTCTAGGAGATATTCCTCTTTTACCTCTCCCTCCCCTCATAACTGTGGGTACTGGAATCATAACTATTCTATGGCCAGGGAACTAGTAGTTGAGTATACTAAAGACCAGATGGACGTACTACAGAGGAAGTGTGAACAGTGTCACACCTCCTGTCTCGATTGTCATTATTCCCCTCTGACCTCCAGACATGCCTTTACCAGAAGGCCCGGCGCTCAAACCTGCGCCTCTGGAGGTGGGAGGGGCATTTGTCATAATGGTGCAGAGGAGCATAGGAGGGGGGCGGGATACTTTAGGGAGGAAGCTTCTCCTCCACCATTACCTCACGATATCCATGTGGATCTGAATCTTTCATGCCTCGACTGTCATACCTTTTATAGGCATGATATCTCTCGGGAAGCTCATTGTAAAGACTGCCATAGGGAAATAGAGGAAGAGCTGAAGGAAAGTGTTCATAGGAATTTAACATGCGAAGCATGCCACATAACCGAAGTTGGTGGATATCAAATGGTATATTGGGCTCCGGGAAAACAGTTTGGAATAATAACCCCCCTAGCAAAGATAATATACTATGGGGTGGAGGAAACTCCCTTGCTGATAATGGACCATGGACGCAAATGGATTCCGGTCAAAGTTGTACCTCACGGTGTTTTGAATGTGAATGAAACGCTAAATAAGACCGGAATTAAATTTAGAGATTTCCCTGATAGAAAATCGGAGGATGCATATGCCATAGAATTGGGAGAAGACCATAAGATTTTCTGGTTACATATGGACAAGTGTTCTCATGGTTTTGGAAAAGCCAGAGGATGTAAATCGTGCCATAAAGAAAATGGAGAGCAAAGGATAGTGACAAATTGGACAATGTGGGGTTTTTATGTTTATCCAGAACTTAAAAAGATATTTCATGGAAAGACGCTCATTATAGCAAACAGAACTGGACTATACCTTTATATTTCTAATACAACCCCGATATCAAGAGAAGACTTATCTCATCATTCTACCTTCGCTCCATGGCTTGAGCACAACACATGGTATATTCAGGGTGATTTTTCCCTCCCTCCGTCAGGAAAAGAATGTAAAGATAAGTGTGAAAGCTGTCATTCGATTACTGCCCATTCTGTTGTAAGCGGAAAAGAAAGAAAAGAAAGGGAATATTTACTTGTTATACTTATCTTTTGGATAATATTGTGCAGTATAATAATTTTAAAGGGAAAGGAGGGCGGTTAATGGAAGATAGAGCCACCATGTACAAACTTTTTTCTATACTTTTTTCCTATCCTAAAAAAGAAGTTTTTTCTGAGTTAGGTATAAAAGAAAACATAGAAAAACTTGAAAGGGAATATGTAAGGCTGTTTATATCCTCTCCAGGTACATTACCATGTCCCCCGTATGAATCTGTCTATCTGGATGGTAGGAGGAGGCTAATGTCCAGGGTACCTAAACTAATGAAGATTTACAAAAAAGCCGGATTTGAAATAAAACCAGATTTTAAGGAGTTACCAGACCATATATGTGTTGAGCTAGAATTTATGCATCTCCTCTGTCGCATGGAAAGAGAAGCTAT
>CAZSVW010000026.1:0-11578 GCA_964610485.1 Candidatus Hydrothermarchaeota archaeon
ACTACCAATCCCGTTATAAAATAATTTCTAATCTTTGAAATGTAACTTACCAACTTTTGCACCTTCGTTATTTATTTTAGCTATTATGCATTTATATCCAAGCTCAGATAAATTTTCTGGTTCCTCTGTAATAGAAAATATGGCATTCCCGAGCATGACCATCGAAGCTCTTATTTTATATTTTTGAAGCTCCTCTATAACTCTCTTCGCTTTCCTTGTTATTAATCCCGTATTAAAGGAAAAGAACTGTGAAAGTCTCAGAAAATTATCAACCGTCGGTTTTTTAAGGAGAAGTTTCATACACTCTCCACCAACCTTATTTATTTTTTTCCTCATCTTACAATTAGAGAGTACTTTTTTAGTTTTGATTCCGCTACCCAAAATCAATACAACCACATACCCATCATAAGGGATTTTGTCTATAACCCCTATGCCCGGGGGACCGGGAAAAATTCTCATAACTACTCCACCATTTACTTGAGCTATTACGTCTCCTAACCCGGTTTGATTTATGACCTCGCTTTTATGAGCTATTGCGGCACACTGATTTAGACTCAAGTTCAGTTTCAAAGCTGTATTCAATGCAAGTACCGCTCCAAGAGCTCCCGCCCCCGAAGTTCCAAATCCTTGCATCATAGGTACTTGTAACTCATGAAAAATCTTGATACGATATTTTTTTCTTTCATTCTTCAAAAGCTCATAGACGGCAAATTTACTTACATCGCAGCTCGTTTTTGTACCATTCAAAAATGTTTCTATTTCCAATCTATCACTCTCCATAACTTCTGCCCTTGTAATAACTCCCTTATCCAAAACTACCCCACAACCTCGTGAACCAGAATATAAAGGGTCATCATAGAGGAAAATTTCAAAAAAACCCGTTATATGCCCTGGTACAAAAACATTAGCTTGCATTTTTCAGTTCATTCATTATCATTTCAGCAAGTTTTGCTTTGGTAGTCCTTTCAACATAAGATACTTCACCATCCTCTTTTATCAAATATCCTTCTGTTTCGTCACTTCCAATAATATTGTTAGATAAGTCATTTGCAAATACAAGGTATAGATTATACTTCTTTAATATTTCTATTGCTTCTTTAATAAGATCTTTACTAGATACCCCATATAATGCTTTAAATCCAACCTTTAGTGCTTTTTCATCTTTTATCTCTTCAAATATTTTTGGTGCTGATTTAAATTTTATTGTAAGTCTATCTTTTGTTTTTATTTTTTTATTTTTCTTTTTTTCTGGGACAAAATCGGTGATAGCAGCAGCAGAAATGTAGATATCAGAATCTCTTATTAGTTTTTTGACATATTCCAGCATCTCTTTTGAAGTTTCAACATAGTAGGTGTTTAAATATGTTGGAATTTTAAGATTTGTACGCCCTACTATTAAGCTCACGTCCCCTCCTCTAAAATAAGCTTCTTTTGCGATCTCAACTCCCATTTTTCCAGAGCTTTTATTGGTTATCACCCTGATAGGGTCTATATACTCCAAAGTTGCACCTGCAGTTATGAGAATTTTTTTACCAGCAAAATCTCTGGGTTTAACGGAATAGATTACATTATCGACTATATCATTATCATCCGCCAATTTTGCTTTTCCCTCTTCAATTATAGGTTCAACCACTATAAACCCCTCTTCCCTCAATTTTTCAATATTGTCCCTTATCGCCAAGTACATTCTCTCATTCATCGCAGGTGCTATAATTTTCTTAGCCCTTGAAGCAAGAACCAAGCAAGTCACGCAGTTATCTGCAATTTTATGTACAATTTTACTTATGGTATTGGCTGTAGCTGGAGCAACTAAAATGACATCGTATTCCCGCAGATGTTCCAAATTTCCAGTTATTTCGGTTATTACCTCTTTACATGCAAATTTAAAGATATGGGGGCTCACAAACTTAGAAGCAGTATCGGTAAGATAACATGTAACTTCTATACCTTTCTTACTCAGCTTCCTAGCTATTATAGGTGCCCTTACTATGGCAGCACTCCCACAAACACATAAAGCTACTTTCATATTGGGGCGACTACTACTTCTTTACCTAAAAGCTTAGCGAGGAGGCGCTCGAGCGTAGTAATACTCGCCGGAAGTTTTGTTATATCTTGCTTGGCAACCAATACTTTAAATTTAGAACTCTCATTCGGTGGGTAAACTATATTCACGCCTATAACTCTAGCTGGTGCAAGCAAATCCTGTGCAATTCTTCTATAATCTTTTGTATCTTCTACCACTCTTATTTTTCTCTTAAGCTTTTTAGAGATAATTTTAGCTATTTTTCCTCCTTTACCTATTAAAACTCCAGCTTTTCCTTCTTCAGTAATTAATACCACCAAATCATTCTCTTCTAACGTTTTTACTCTATTAATTTCGGATAGGGTTTTATGTTTCTTTTCAAGCCTATAGAGTATAGTTGCCAATTCCACCTCTAACCTAGTTATTTCTCCCTTTGCAAGTTTCTCTTCACATCCCGAACATAAGATTCCCGTTTTTAAACATATCTCACATATCGGATACTCCAACAACCTTCACCTCCATATTATTGTTCCACCGGCTTGATGTTCAATCGCTCTCTTAATATTATTAACATCTCTTCCATCTATAACTATGGTCTTTATTTTTGCTCTCGCTATCGTTTCTGCTGCTTTTTTGTCTATTATTCCCGAAAATCCGGGATGATGCTCATAACTCTGTACAAGAGTCAAGAGTTCATCAAAACTTAATCTCTCGAATTTTTTTGCCTTTGGGTTTTTTTTAGGGTCTTCCTCATATATCCCATCGACATTGGTAGCAACTACTAAAAGCTGAGCTTTGCACTCTTCAGCAATTTTCGCAGCCACTGCATCTGTAGTTTGACCTGGTGTTGTTCCACCAAGTATAAAAATTTTTTGTGAAAGACAAACTTGAGAGACTCTATCTGGTATCTCTGGATACACCTTATCTCCCAAGCAAGCAATAAGCAACTTTGCATTTAATTTTGTAGCCAAGATGCCCAACTCATCGCATGTTTTTTCAGATGCACCAAATTTCTGTGCAACTTTTATATACTTCCTAGCGATTTCTCCTCCTCCTGCTACTATGATCAAGTGATAACGTTCGCTCAACTCTAAGATAATCTTTGTTAGATTTCTGAGATACTCTGCATTAGGTTGAGGAGAGGCTATAAGAGACCCTCCTAGATCTATCACTACCCTCTTCACCCTCTTCCTCCTTTCATTTTACTTTTTCTTAACTCCAAAAACTTTTAATACTCTGTCCATAATTGCCTCATCTGCAAGTCTTAGTAAAGTTTCCTTATCTGTTACGCTTCCAAATAGTCCTAGGGGTATCTTCGCAGCTGCGGCTCTAGCATGTCCTCCTGCCTCACCTATGTCTCCAAAAGCTTTTTCCATCATTTCTCCTAGATTTATTCTTATATCCTTATTCCTGCCAGAGAGATGAACAACATCTTTAGCTAAACCATACACTATAACTGTTGAAATGCCCTCTAAATTAAGTAAATATTCAGCTGCTTGGGGAAGAGTATCTCTATTCCTTATAAACCCCACATTCGACAATAAAATGCTTCCCTCTATCTTTCTGTTTCTAATAGCTTCTGCCAATACGTCCAGAGTCTCGGCCGACATTGAAGGCGTCTGTATTTTTGCTAGCAAATCATGATTTGCCTTGGGATAAAGTACTACTAAAGCTTTTAAATCTTCTGGAGTAACTCCCCTTGTAAAATTTTGAGTATCAGTTTTTATACCATAGAAAAGCGCTGTAGCAATATCTTCTGGAATATCTATCTTAAGTTTTAGAAGATATTCTGTTAATATTGTTGAAGCTGCACCTACATTGGACCTTATATCTACATACTCTGCCTTTACCCTCTCTGCATCTACAGGATGATGGTCTATGACTATGTTAACCTTTGCATTTCTTGGAAGAGAGTTATTCTCTCCGGGAATAGCCGTATCAACTAGGGCAATATGTGAAAAATCTCTTAAATCTACCTCAGAGATAGGTATAAGCTTAATCCCCAGCATATTAACAAGAGCCTTATTTTCTTCGTGCCCTATTTCACCTCCGTACATTATTTCAGCTGATTTATCAAAGTGCTCCGCTATTCTCTTTAAAGCTAATCCACAAGCTATTGCATCTGGGTCGGGATTATCCTGGAGTACTATAGCCAATCTCGTACAATTTGAGAGTATTCTTCTAAATTTAGAAAATTTTTTGTGTTCGTCTATCTCCTCAAGCTTACTAAGCACTATACTTGCGATTGCATCTGAAGGGTTTATGACTATAACATCCGATGGAAATTCTCCGTCATCTCCAAAAGAAATGATAGGTACTTCGGTATTCAAATTTCTAACGATTTCTACTACTTTTCTATTCAATTTTGAATCTTTAGTTAGGATCAATACTGCTTTTGCATTCTTTATTCCTGCTCTTTTTAAGATAGCTTTTGTTGTAAAGTTCCCCCCAATTACCCTAAACCCTTCATCTTCTAATACTTTAACTTTATCCTTATTTTTTTCAATAATAACAATATTAGATTTAAGATGAGAAGCTACCCTATGGCCTATGCTACCACAACCAAGCAACAGATACATAGATAAAAATTTTATTAATGACACCCATTTATATATCTGCCGCAATAAGGAGAGGTGAAAAGATGAGTTATAGAGAGATTACTTATAAAGTTAGGGAGATACTGAAAGCGCACCACAGATGGTTTGATGAAAGCCTACCCTTAATCGCCAGTGAAAATATAACATCCCCCATGACGAGGGAAGCGATAGCTAGCGACCTTTCACACAGATATGCAGAGGGAGAACCGGGGAATAGATTCTATCAGGGGTGTAAGTATATAGACGAGATAGAGACTATAGCCATAGAATTAGCTAAAAAATTATTCAACGCAGAATATGTAAATGTACAACCGACTTCGGGTACTATAGCAAATCTGGCCACGTTTGTAGCATTAACTAAACCCGGAGATACGATGTTTGCTTTGGAGGTACCACATGGAGGGCATATAAGTCATTCTAAATTCAGTGTAGCTGGCATATATGGTCTAAAAGTGAAGGGCTTCCCATTTGACTTCAAGGAGATGAATATAGATGTTGAGAAAAGTAGGAAAAAGATAAGGGAGACCAAGCCAAAACTATTGCTTTTCGGTGGAAGTGTATTTCTTTTCCCACACCCAATTAAGGAACTTAAGGAAGTGGCGGAAGAAGTCGGGGCACATATCGCATACGATGCTGCACATGTTTTAGGATTAATTGCTGGGAAACAATTTCAACAACCGTTTGAAGAAGGGGCAGATGTTATTACTTCTTCAAGGCACAAGACCTTCCCGGGACCACAAGGTGGGATAATACTAGCTAGAAAAGAATTCGAAAAGAAAATAAAAAATGCTGTATTTCCGGGAGTTGTATCTAATCATCATCTCCACCATATTGCTGGACTAGCCGTTACGTTAGCTGAGATGCTAGAATTTGGAGAACAATACGCAAAGCAGGTGATAAAAAATGCAAGAACATTAGCCCAAGCACTATATGAGAGGGGTTTCAACGTACTGTGTGAACATAAAAATTTTACGGCTTCTCATCAGGTTGTAGTAGACGTAAAGGAGATGGGAGGGGGAAAGAGAGTAGCAGAATTGCTAGAGAGAGCAAATATAATAATAAATAAAAACCTTCTTCCATGGGACGACATCCATAAACCGGACCAGCCCTCTGGTATAAGGCTTGGAACACAAGAACTAACTAGATTGGGTATGAAAGAAAGCGAAATGCAAGAAATAGCTGAATTCTTCAAAAGGTTAATATTAGATGGAGAAAAAGTAGAGAATGTAAAGCATGACGTTATTGAACTTAGGAAAGAATTTAGGAAAGTTAAATATTGTTTTACTGAAGGAGAAGCTTATGAGTACAAGGAGTTCTAGACATGAAGCTCGTAGTGTTTGACTTAGACTCCACACTAATAGATGCAGAGAGTATAGATGAATTTGCAAAAATCGTAGGGAAAGAAAGTGAGGTAGCTGAAATTACCGACAAAGCTATGAAAGGAGAAATATCTTTCCGAGAAGCTCTGAAAAAAAGAGTAGAATTGCTTAGAGGAGTAGAACTAAAAAAGATTGAAGAAGTAGCAAATTCTCTGCCTCTAATGCCCGGTGCCAAAGAAACCATAGAAGAACTAAAAAAACATGAGATAAAAACGGGAGTCGTAAGTGGAGGGTTCGATGTAATAGTAGAGAGAGTAAAACGGGAACTTGGCCTAGATTACGCAATATCTAATAAGCTTATTATAAAAAATGGGGTAGTCGATGGAGTTGAAGGTCCTATCACCGATGAAGAGGCCAAGGGGAAAGCTTTAGAAGAGATAGCAGAACAGGCTGGAGTAGAATTAAATGAGGTAGTAGCGGTTGGCGATGGAGCAAATGACATAAGTATGTTTAAAAAAGCGGGTCTCGCCATTGCTTTTAACTCCAAGCCCAAAGTTAGGGATGCGGCCGATGTTGTAATATCGTCAAAAAATCTAACAGAAATATTGCCACACATAATAAAGGCTAAGAATATTGAAAATCTTAAAAAAGAAAAGAGAGAACTAGAAATAAAAATAAAACAACTTAAAAAAGAAATTAATAAATAAAAAATTGAATTAAAAGAGATAAACAAAAGAAAAAAGAGGATAATAGATGTCATAAGAATAAAAAACAGTGAAGCCAATAGAGAGAGAGCTATAAGAGATAGGATAAATAAAAAAATCAAAGAACTAAAAGAAAAAAGGTCGGAAGAAAATAATATTGTAAAAAGCCTCAGAGAAGAATTTAGAAGAATACAAAAAAATGCTCCATCAGGTGATTTTCGGAAAATACAAAAAGAAATACAAGCACTAGAATGGAAAGTACAGACCACTGTATTGGATATTAAGAAAGAAGACGCATTAGTTAAGAGGATCGAAACTTTAAGAGAAAAATTGAAAAATTATGAAGATCTGATAGAAATTTCTGAAAAAATCGAACAACACAAAAACGCATCGAGGAAATATCATAATCAAATTCTTAAACTTTCAAAAAAATCTCAAATGCATCATGAAAAATTCTTGAAAGCCCTTGAAAAAATAAAAGAAAAAGAAAAAGAATTGGACGAACTAAATAAGAGGAGAAAAGAGATAATTCCAGATTTAGAAAAGAAAAAAAGTGACTTAAAATTTCATATAAAACTACTTAGAAAAATAGAAGAAAAAATTAGAAAAATGGAGAGCAAAATAGAAGAAATGAACTATAAGGCAAGCGAAAGAGAACTTAGAGAGAAAGCAAAGCTCATCTACGAGAGATTTAAGAGAGGAGAGAAACTTAGCCTGGAAGATATTTATTTACTTCAGAGATTCAATCTAGTATGAAAATCCTAATAATATCCGTAGATAGGGATGGAGACCTCCTTAAAAAAACAAAACTAGACGGACCAATAGTAGGAAGGGAAAAGATACTAGAAGCTGCCATTAAACTTGGAATTGCAGATCCGAGCGATTCCGATACTAACACCCTCTTTGAATCCATCAAGATTTATGATTCACTTAGAAGTGAAGGTAAAGATGTAGAGGTGGTTGCACTTGTAGGTCACGAAAATGTTGGAGTAGAGAGCGACCTAAAACTTGCTTCTCAACTTGAGGAAGTTTTAGACGTTCAGGGGGGAGATGGTGCAATAGTAGTAACGGATGGAGCAGAAGACGAGTTCATCCTTCCAATAATTGAATCGAGAATAAAGATAATCTCTCTCCGGAGAGTAGTGGTTAAACAAAGTGAGAGATTAGAGAGCACATACTACCTCCTTAAAGAGGTGATTAATGATCCTAAACTTTCTAGGTTGCTCATAGGAATTCCGGCGATAGCTGCAATCCTATATTCTATATTTGCTGAGTACGGGTGGAGATTGGTTGTTGGTGTTGTTGGAGTATTTCTCTTTATTAAAGGATTTGGATTGGAAGGATACATAACTAGGGCGTATGAAGAAATAAAACATTCTTTTATTTCAGGCAAAGTTAGTTTCCTTACCTACATAGTTTCTGCAATCTTAGCAATAATAGGATTTGTTATGGGGTATATGGAAACCAAAAAAGGCATAATCCACTATATTAACTTCAGAGGAATTGCCTTCATAGATTCTAATGCTCTTAATATAATTATAGTGGCTTGTTTAACTGCCCTTTTTGGAAAGAGCATTGATGCTCTAATTGGAAAGGGAAACATAAGGTTATATTTTGCAATTTTTCTTGTAATTTTAGCTGTGAGGGTATTTGTAGATGCTGTAATTTTATTTATTCAAGGAATAATCACCAATCTGAATCTTGCATTTTCTGCGGTATTTGGTATACTACTACTGAGCTTGTCTTTTCCATTTTTCAAAGCTGGATGGAAGTCTAAAAATGAAAGAGTTCAGGAGCAAGATTAGAGAACTAGCAAGGCAGATTCATCCCATCGACCTCGCTAAGCTCATAGAGAAACTCGACCCAAAGTTAAGAAGAGAAGCTATTGCTGCATTAGAAAATGAAATATTAATAAAAATTCTGCCAGAACTTTCAGACGGAGTAATTCAAGAGATTATTGAAAATTTGGACGTAAAACGCGTAGCTGAACTTCTAACTAAAATTCCCCCAGATGACATGGTTGATATTTTGGGAGACCTCGATGTAGAAAAGAGAAAAAGGATAATAAGTTATTTCACCAAGGAAAAAGTGGAAGAGGCCAAACGTTTGCTCAAACATAAAGAGGACACCGCTGGAGGATTAATGACTACCAAATTTCTTTCATTTCACCTAGATACTAAAGTTGACGAGGCAATAGAGCTAATAAGAAAAAAAGCAAAGGAATATGAAACTATCTACTACATATATGTGGTAGACGACGAAAACAGATTAGTTGGGGTTCTTTCATTGAGAGAACTGGTACTATCTCCTCCCAACGCAAAGCTTAAGGATGTAATGCGTAAGGATGTAGTGAAAGTTCTAGCCGACGTTGACCAGGAAGAAGTTGCAAAATTGATATCTGAGTACGACCTACTTGCACTTCCGGTAGTAGATGAGAGCAATAAACTAATTGGAATCGTGACCGTAGACGACATCGTAGATGTAATAGAAGAAGAAATGAGTGAGGATTTAGGATACTTCGCCGGCTTGGGTGAGAGGGTTGATAAGTTAATAGATGCCCCAGTAACCTCCGTTGTAAAAGCGAGACTGCCTTGGCTAATATTCACCTTAGTTGGTGATGGGATTATAACTTCAAGTGTGCTCAAATTTTTTGAAAAAACTTTGGCATCCGTCATCGCATTAGCTCTCTTTATTCCCGTAGTCATGGCTATGGGAGGGGGGGTAGGAAATCAGTCCTCAACCATATTCATAAGAGGATTAGCTACTGGAGAAATAAAAGACCCAAAAAAATATTTTCTTAGAGAGGTCAAAGTTGGACTCATCATGGGGATATTAGTAGGTTCCGGAATCGCAATAATCTCCCAATTATTAGTGAATGCACCAAAAATAGGGTTAATTGTTGGAGCTGCAATGTTTCTCACCACAACAATAGCTAGCATGCTGGGTATATTTATTCCCAAACTTTTTGAACAGCTAAAATTGGACCCCGCCATATGTTCTGTTCCCCTTATATCCACCCTGCAAGATGTTTTAGGATTGTGTATATACTTTGGGACCGCATGGGCGATGTTATCCTATATGGGGGTGTAGATAGAGTGAAGGTAGCAATAATAGGAGGAACGGGATTGTACACCCCAGAAATGTTTAAGGAAGAAGATACTATCTCCCTAGAAACTCCCTACGGCAAGTCCCCAAAAATAACTATCGGGAGAATAAAAGACAGGAAGATATTTTTCTTACCTCGGCACGGAGAAAAACATAGCCTCCCCCCCCATAAAGTGAATTATAGGGCTAACATTTTCGCTCTAAAGAAATTGGGGGTAGAAAGAATATTAGCCATCAACTCTGTGGGAGGAATAAGCCAATTCTTAAGTCCAGGAGATTTCATCGTCCCAAATGATTTTATAGATTTTACATATAGAAAATCAACTTTCTACGACGACGAGGTTGTGCATATAGACGTTTCTGAACCTTACTGTCCAGAGTTAAGAGAATGTTTAGTTAAGGCTGCAGAAAAGATTGTGGGGAAGGTTTTTGATGGAGGGGTATATGCATGCACTAATGGTCCAAGATTTGAAACAAAGGCTGAGATAAGAATGCTCGCCAAACTCGGATGCGACATAGTTGGAATGACAGGTCTACCAGAAGCGGTCCTTGCAAGAGAGGTAGAAATTTGCTATGCTTCAATATGTCTGGTCACAAATTATGCTTGTGGAATAAGTAAGAGCAAACTTACTGCCACCGAAGTAATAGAGCTAGTAAGAGATAAAAAGAAAGAACTAAGGAAGATTCTGATAAAAGCGATAATGCTTATACCCGAGGAAAGGAAATGTTTATGTACACGGGCTTTGGAAGGAGCAAGGCTTTAGGTTTTTAAACCAAGTCTTCTCGTAGCTCATCTGGTAACATGTGGGGGATATCATCAATTATAGGATACCATCTTTCGCAAGCTTTGCATATTAATACTTCTCCTCTTATTTTCTCAAGCTTCCCACCGCACTTAGGACATGTATCCTGAGATAATCTGCTCGCAAGATAACGAATATCGCATCGCTTACAATATAAAAAATCCTCCTCTTGCTTGTATTCAATGTCTCCCTTACACATTGGACAAGCCAATATTTCTAACAATTCTTGGCTGATCGGCATACCAAAACCCTTGCTTTTTTAAGGATAAAAGGGTTTCTATTATCATAAAGCACGAAGAATATCGTTGAAACTATTGGAACTACAATAACCGTTGATATTAAATGCCCTATGGTAAAGGGAATCGCATTTATATAGCATAGGACTAGCCCGTCTAAGTTATGCTTATAGAAGGGGCCAAGCCAAAAACCAAAGTTCGTCCATAGGTCATATATTAGCACGCCAATTATTCCTAAGCCTGTGAGCTTTAAAACTCTATGATTTGAATTCTTTGCAAATTTGCCGAGCATCGAGATAAAAATAAACCCGCTCCATGTGAAAAAACACATCATAGCTATAAATTTAAGCGAATAACCGAAATTTAAACCATAGAAATAAGCGTCTGTAATGAACATTATCGTTAGCGGGGTGGCAAATCTATAGATTCCTCCGAGAATTCCCGAGAGCAAACAAGGTGCTGCTACTAAAGCAAACATATCAAACATACAAAAATCTACTTCTGGTATGTATTTTCTTAAAAATAATCTTCCTATTATCCCAATGCTTATCAGGAAATAAAAGAGTTTATCCTTTCGCATATCTCATCACTAACTCCTACCAGTATATAATCCTTATCTTTATTATTTGTTATGTATTCTTCGGTAACCTCCGGAATTTCATTACCTCTAACATAAATTATAGGAGCATGATATTTTGCAGCAATCATTGCAGAGATTCTGCTTGGGTCTTCTCCATCTGTAATTACCACCTTATCAAACTTTTTAATTTTCCCAAGCTCCTCTGCAAGCC
>CAZSVW010000027.1:0-11511 GCA_964610485.1 Candidatus Hydrothermarchaeota archaeon
AGTTAATCTAGTAATAGCCGGAAAAATTGGAGATAAAATGAAAGGCGCCTTAGAGGCAAGAGGCTTGAAATACCGAGAGAAGAGCGGAATTGTTAAGGAAGTCTTGGAAGAACTCAAGAAATCCTAAAGAACAACCACCCAAAATTCGTCTTTAAAAGTACATACGTCCCCTTCAATTTCTCTCCTTTAAACTTTACCTTAAGCTTATCTTCGCTTCTTTCGAGAAGTTCATATTCTCCTTTATCCCAGATTTTTACTTTGCCCGCTCCATAGAAACCCTTGGGAATCTCGCCCTCGAAGTTTGCATACTCAAGAGGATGGTCTTCAACAGCTATGGCAAGTCTTTTTACTCCCTTTTCTAAAGGAGGCTCCTTGGGCAGAGCCCAACTTTTAAGCACTCCATCCAACTCTAAACGCAAATCCCAGTGGAGCTTTCTTGCATGATGCTCGTGTAATACGAAAATGGGCATATCCCTATTATTTTATAAAGAATTTGGGTTTGTCTATATGCGTTGATTTGCAGTAGGGACATTTTGATACATCTCTTATCTTATTCATTTTTATCTTTTTTCCGCAAGAGAGGCAGGTAGGAAGCTCCACATAAAGTTTCCCTTTAGCACTTTTTTTGACGTGTTTTAGGTCTTCTATTATTTCTTTTTTGTTTGTTTCAAAATAAAACGCAAGTTCATTTATGGTGTGAGGTTTAAGCTTGAGAAGTTCTATCATCTCTTTTCTTCTGGTACTCATGGTTAGCCTTTAGCCACCCCTATAGGTACGAGCTTTGCAACGAGCTTCGAAATCCCGGCGCCGTGCGCACTTTCAACGACTTCACTAACATCTTTATATGCGGGAGAAGCTTCCTCAGCTAACACCGGCTTGCTTGCAGCCCTTACATATATCCCCCTATCCAACATTTCTCTGAGTATTTTTTCTCCTCTGAATTTACGTTTTGCGGCAATTCTACTGAGCTTTCTTCCAGCCCCATGGCAAGTGGACCCAAAAGTTTCTTCCATCGCTTTTGCCGTGCCTGCAAGTACATAACTCTCGGTACCCATATCTCCAGGTATTAGAACGGGTTGCCCATACTTAAGGTAATCCGTGGGCAAATCTTTGTGTCCAGGACCGAATGCTCGAGTAGCCCCTTTTCTATGCACATATACTTTAACCCTCTTCCCATCTACTACATGTTCTTCTAGTTTGGCGATATTATGTGCAACCTCATATACCGTGGCTAAGCCCAAGCTCTCGGCATCCTGCTTAAAGACCTTCTCAAAACACTCTCTAGTCCAATGGGCTATCATTTGCCGATTTGCAAATGCGTAGTTAACAGCACAGCACATAGCTTTAAAGTAATTCTGGGCTTCTTGTGAAGATGCAGGTGCACATGCTAGCTGTTTATCTGGCAAGTTGATCCCGTATTTTTTAGCAGCTCTCTCCATGGTTTTTAGATAATCGCTACAGACCTGATGTCCAAATCCTCTAGAACCGGTATGCACCATTACCGTGATTTGTCCTTCTTCCTCTATACCATAAGCTTTGGCTATCTCCCTGTCATATATTTTTTCTACTTTTTGAATCTCTAAGAAGTGATTACCTGAGCCTAGAGTTCCAAGTTGAGGGGCCCCTCTCGATTTGGCTGTATTGCTTACTTTAGTTGGATCTGCAAATTCCATTTGTCCTCTTTCTTCTATGTGTTCCAAGTCACTTTCCCATCCATACCCCTGCTCAACAGCCCATTTTGCCCCTTTTATCAAAACTTCATCAAGTTCATTTTTGTTCAGTCTTATTTTTCCAGATCTCCCTACACCCGAAGGTATATTAACAAAGATCTCGTCTACGAGCTCCTTAAGCTTAGGTTTAATCTCATTGTAGGTTAAATTAGTCCTGAGTAATCTTACACCGCAGTTTATATCAAAACCAACTCCACCCGGAGAAATAACCCCTTTTTCGGCATCAAAAGCAGCAACCCCCCCTATGGGAAAACCGTATCCGAAGTGTATATCTGGCATTGCAATGGAGTATTTCAGTATTCCGGGTAAACAAGCAACATTTGCGCACTGGTCTAGGGCGCCTTTTTCAACATCCTGAAGTAACTTCCGATTTATGTATATCCTTCCAGGTACTCTCATGCACTGCTTATAATTTGTCGGCAACTCCCAAATATAGTTGGAAATTTTTTTAAGATATGCCTCCATATTCTATTTGAGCTTCTCTTAACATTAGTAAAACTAGATGTCCAAAATAAACTTCGCTTTCCACACTTTATTTTTACTAACTTCTAGCATGTGGTAGGTGACTGCTTTAACTTCAACTTCAATTTCATGCTCTTCTCGGGTTTCCTCCCCAAATGCCTCTCCATGGACTTTAATATTCTCTTTATCTACTCGGGCTTTAAACTTTGAGAACATCATACCATAAATATCTCTAAGAGCGAGAAGCTGAGTAAGCCACTCTACAAGTAGAGATTCTAAACTATCTCCCTCTGCTTTTATGCTCTTTTTTTCTCTAGGTTCAACCTTATTTATGTTACACATTAAGCTAAACATGCCTAAGGCGGAATTTTCAAAAAGCTCATCTAGGGTATCTCCGTATGCAATTATCCCTACATCGGCGGTTGTCTCGAATACTTCAAATTTCATAATAATAAAAAAGGGGCTTTAGCCAAATAGGGCTCCCAGTCCAGCTAGTGCTTCTTCTTCGCTTTCTTCCTCCTCCTTCTCTTCTTTCTCCTCCTCTGCTGGTGCGGCTTCTTGAGCAGGTGCTTCCGCAGGAGCAGCAGCCGGAGCGGCAGTTGTTACCGGAGCCGCTGTGGCTTGCTTTATCACTTCATCTATGTTAACACCTTCTAATGCAGCTACAAGTGCCTTTACTCTCGCCTCGTCAACCTCTATACCGCTGGCTTTTAATACGTTTGATAAGTTTTCCTCGTTTATTTCTTTGCCAGCAGAGTGGAGGAGCATTGCTGCGTAAATATATTCCATTACTTCACCTCCCAATTTATTGTAGACTTTATAGCTAACATCTGCAAATGAGCCTTAGTTATGATATCTTTAATAACCCCCCTCTCAAATATGTCTGCTTCAATGCCCAAGGTTCTAGCTTCATTGTAAGCTCTTAGTAGGATTAATGGTACAGTTTCTTTGGTTAGATATCCAATATTTACGGACAGATTAATTGCATTCAGGTAAGCTTTATTAATTTTGGCCTTTATTTCTTCTTCATCTATTGCTAATATGTCGGGAGTATATATAACTCCTTCTTCATAAGCTGCTAGGAGCTTTAAACCTATTTCCATAGGTTCTATTCCAAGCCTAGTTAAGAGAGATGCTAATTCTGGAGAAATTTTCTCCCCTTTTTTTGCCACAACCTTGTCTTCTCTTATTACTACTTTATTCTTTTGAATAGATGTAGATATGCCAAATTTTTGAAGCTCAGCCAGAATTGGTCCAGGAGAAAAGGGAGTTTCTCCCTTCGGCACTACGATATCTTTCGGAGCGATGGAATTTGGTTTTGGAGGAGCACTGGTCTTATTTTTTTCAAGTATTTTGTAGAGTTTGAAAGGATTCATTTTTGTAAATATAAAGGCAGGATGTCCTTCTAAATAATCTATAAGATTATTTAATCCAGAATTTTTCTCTTTAGAAGCTTTTTCTAAAGCTAGCTTCATCAAACGCTTTTTTGACATTTTAATTAAAACTTCTCCTCTCAGTAGCTCTCTCATCTTCTGCAATTGTTTTGCCGGTATAGCATGCATATCGACTATGCCCACTATGGGATAGCTAAGAATAAGTTCTTTAAGCCTTTCAACCTCCTCAATCTTCCACTTTGCAACTTGACGTTGGGTTGGCATTTACTTCACCTCCAGCTTAACACTGGGACCCATCGTTAGACTAACGTAAGCCGACTTTACACTTGCAAGCCCTCTTTCAAGTTTTCTGTCCAGATATTTAAATACAGCTTCAATGTTTTTGGCTATCTCTTCTTCCCCCATATTTTCAGTACCCACAGGAACGTGGAAATTGGGTTTATCCTTTGTTCTAATCCTAACGGATTTTCTTAATCTTTCTATTATAGGTTTAAGTTGGGCGTTTGGAGGGACGGGTTTGGGCATCTTCCCTCTGGGTCCTAATATGGGACCCAATATCCTCCCTATTAGGGGCATTAAATCGGCTTGAGCAATGAAGAAGTCGTAAGCTTTTGCTATCTCTTTCGCTTTTCTTTTGTTTTTAGCTAGGTCTTCCAAGTCTTTTTTACTCAGTACAAGTTCAGCTAGTTCCTTTGCCTGCACAGCTAACTCTCCTTCAGCTATAACAGCTATTTTGGCGGGTTTACCTCTACCGCTGGGTAGGATTATTTCTTCATTTAGCCTATTCTCTGGCTTAGTCATATCTAAATCTAAGTTAACAGCTAAATCAATGCTTTGAATGAAATTGCGTTTTTTGCTTTTTTCTTTTGCCTCTTTGACAACTTTCACAATAGATTCAAGTTCCATATTACTCCTCCTTTATTATCGAGTCATAAGTTCCATTTTCGATTTCCTTTAATATTTCCTTTGGACTTTTTTCTTCTATGGTCACTCCCATAGACACGCATGCTCCAACCACTTCTTTTACTGCAGCTTTAAGGTTGGAAGCAAGCATGTCTGGACGTTTTATCTTGGCTATTTTGATTATTTGTTCCATGGTAAGATTTCCTACCATTTCACTTCCAGGTTCCTTTGCTCCCTTTTCTATGTTCAGTTCCTTTTTTATTAATGCTGAAGTAGGGGGGAGACCAAGCTCTATCTCATATTCTTTAGTAGCGGGATCAATATGAATTTTAACGGGGACTTTCATCCCCTCAAAATCTTTAGTTTTTTCGTTGATTTCATTAACTATCTTACCTATATTTACTCCTAGTGGACCTAAAGCAGGACCTAAAGGAGGTCCTGGCGATGCTTTTCCTCCCTCTACTAAGACGCTGATTGTTTGTTTCATTCTTGTTGAGCCTCCTTTCTAACCAATTTTATGCTATCTCCCTTAACTGTTACAGGTATGGGGACAGTGGCCTCTATAAGCTCAACAGTTATTTCTTCCTTTTTCATATCCACCCTAACTACTCTTGCTTTTTCTCCTTTAAATGGTCCACTAACAAGTTCAATTATATCTCCAATTTCTACCTTGGTTATCACAGGCTGGGGCTCGAAGAATTTCTCTATTTCTTCGATCGATATTTCTCCCGCTACCACACCCCTCGCATGTGCAATACCAATTATTGATTTTTCTATCTCAGTTTTATTTAGGGCTTCTACCATTATATAACCGCGTATATCATGTGGAACTAAGATAGAATAAACTTGAAATCCTTCCCTCTTTGCTCTATTCGCAATCATATCAGCCACATTTTTCTCTTGTCCGATAGTTGTTCTTACTGCATAGATTTTTCCTTCCATTAATTTTCACCTTTTAGCTTAATAGAGCAATAATCTGAACTATGAGCCTTATTAGGAACCCTATAATTCCTATAAGTATCATTCCCAATCCTGTAATCTTTGCAATTGTCATAAATTCATTTTTTTTAGGTTTTTTTGAAAGCTTTATTACTCTATTCCACTCTCTTAAAACCTCTTTAATATCAATAGCTTTCATTTTTTAGTCTATGAAATCTATGCCGAGTTCTTTTTTTAAGCTAGTCTCTTCTTCTCCTATTTCAGCTTCTTCTGCTCCGAGAATTTGTTTGGATTTAACTCCAGTTATAACCAGCATTACCCTTATAACACCTTTTAGACCATCATCAATTTGAGCGCCCCATATGATATTGGCTCTCGGATCTAATCTCTGAGATACGGCCTCTACAACCTGTTCAGCTTCTACTAGAGTTAGATCCTCACCTCCAACAACATTTATCAGCGCGCCTTTAGCACCAGTTATATCCACATTTAACAGAGGGCTATTAACAGCTTTTTCAACAGCTTCCATAGCTCTATTTTCTGTATCGCTCTCTCCCATTCCTATCATTGCAACTCCGCCACCCTCCATTATTGCCCTTACGTCTGCAAAATCTAGATTTATCAATCCGGGCTTTGTTATTAGTTCCACTATTCCTTTTACTGCTCTTACCAAAATTTCATCCGCAACCTTAAAAGCGGCAGATAATGGAAGATTCGGTGCAATTTCAAGAAGCTTGTCGTTTGGAATAACTATTACAGTATCCACCTCTTTCCTAAGTTTCTCTAATCCCATCTCAGCATTTGCCCTTCTTCTTAAACCTTCCATGGCAAAAGGAAATGTTACCACGGCAACCGTTAGAGCTCCAAGCTTTTGAGCAATATTTGCAATTATAGGCGAGCTACCTGTTCCAGTCCCCCCTCCCAAACCGCAGGTTATAAAAACTAAGTCAGCACCTTCCATAGCTTCTTTAAGTTCTTTTTCACTTTCTTTTGCAGCTTCTTCTCCAATTTGAGGGATAGACCCGGCTCCCAAACCGCCAGTCAATTTTTTACCTATTAATATTTTTTTATCTGCATAAGAATACAAGAGGTCTTGAGCATCCGTATTGACAGCTATAGTTGTAGCTCCCTCTATCCCTACCTCCATTAGTCTGGTGATGGTATTACAACCAGCTCCTCCAGTACCAATTACTACGATTCTAGCCTTAGCTTGGGCTAGAATTTGCTCCAACTCGCTATCTAATTCAGTCTTATACGTATTTCGTTTTTGTGTTAAGTTTTTAAGTACATCATTCACAAGAGATTCCAAGATTGTTTCCTCCTTTGTGAGTTTTTAACCTTATAAACCTATCATATTTAAACATTTTGTAATATATATTTGTTACCTCATGAGCGTGTTGAATTGCTTCGGCGATTTTAACTTCTGAGGTTTCAAACTTAAATAAAATCTTTTGCTTTTTTAATTTCTATGTCAAGTTGAGATGCATACTCTTTTATTTTCTTTCTATGTTTAGATTTCATCCCTTTCCAATCAGCGAGGATAAACTCTGCATTACTTTTTCGGATAGCCTGTTCAAATACCTCAAAGCTTAACTCATCAATGGCATAGCTCGGAATTATATGCCCTATTGCTATCTCCGTTTTCAGTGCAATTTTTGTATGTAAAGGAGCATAATGCGTACCACCAACTCCTAGAGCCTTCGTGAAACACTTTTTATTGGTTGCAGCCTTATAACAAGCTTCAGCTACTATCTCTATGGCCCTTTGGTCATTCCACTCTCTTTTCGTGCTCCCTACCTCAACAAATAACACAGGTCTAGAGAGCTCTGTAGGACCATGATGGGTTGCTTCGAACGAGACTAGGTATTCCATATTTTTCTTATCTCTCATTTTTTTAAGTTCTGCAAGGGCAATTTTCATGGCATCCGCATTTGCATAAGATAAACTCCTCGGTCTACCGCCAAAAAGAGCTTTAGATGTTAAATTCCCTGGAGCATGAACAGTAAGGGTCTTAATCCCGGCTTCACTTTTATGCTTAGAAGCAAAGACATAGTATTCTACATCTAGGTTTATGTTTGCTTCTAATAGGCTAGAGTTTATTGCTACGAGCAATACATCTTTAAATATGTACTTAGGTTTTCCATCGAATTCTCCAATCTCCTTAAAATTAAAGGCATCTGCTAGGAATCTATATACATTCATTCCCGCTATATCAAGCTGAGAAGCTACTATGCATTTCATGATTTTCTTATTTTTGTCATAACTAGATATTAAAATACAAACCCCGATGAAACGAAAAATTATTTATTGGTTGTATTTATTTATAGAACTGCCATGGACTATGATCTTATAGTAATTGGAGGTGGAGGGGCAGGTGTAGCATCTGCATGTGAAGCCTTAAAATATTCTCCATCCTCTAGCGTGCTATTAATAAGTGAAGAGGAACATATAGCATATCCGAGGTGTGATTTGCCCTATTTGCTATTTGATGGAAAACTTCCATCAGATGCGGGATACTCTAGAATTAAAAATTTAGAAATATTGAGGGGGAAAAAAGCTACAGATATAGATGTAAAAAATAGGAAGGTGTTATGTGGAAGAGAAGAATTTGAATTTAATTCTCTAGTAATTGCTACAGGTTCGAGAGTTTTTATTCCACCTATTCGCGGAGTAGAAAGTAAAGGAGTGGTTAGCTTTAGGACTATAGAGGACTTTATTAAGCTTAAAAATTTGTTAGAATCCTCTGATAATATAGTCATAGTTGGTGCAGGCGCTATTGGGCTTGAACTTGCAGAAGTTTTAGTAAAAAAAGATTATAAAATTACAGTCGTAGAGATGTTTAACCAAATTTTGCCCAAATCTCTTGATAAAGATATGTCAAAGATTGTAGAAAGAACATTAATTGAAAATGGGGTAAATTTGAGGCTGGGAGATAGGGTAGAAAAAATATTAGCAGATAAGAAAGGGGTCAAAAAAGTAAAGCTAAGTAAAGATGAAATAAAGGCAGAAATTGTAATACTTGCGACCGGAGTTAGACCCAATGTAGAACTTGCGGCAAAGGCTAATATCAAAATAGGAAAAACGGGAGGAATAAAGACAGATGAAAGGATGGAAACAAATAAGAAGAACATTTTCGCTGCCGGAGATTGCGCTGAGAATGTTCACTTTATTACTCGAGAACCTTTCGTTGGGCTATTGGGTTCAAGCGCATATAAACAAGGAAAAGTAGCTGGAATAAATGCTGTGGGCGGGGATATGAAGTATGATGGTATTATAAATCCCCTCATTTTGAAAATATTTGATATAGAAATTGGTGCTGTAGGTCTTACTGAAGGGCAAGCTAAGCAAAAGTTCGATTGCATTTCAGCCAAAGCTAGAGGGGATGAGAAGGCGTTGTTTAATGATGGTTTTACTATTGCAAAGCTCATCGCTTCGAGAGATGGAAGACTTTTGGGATGTCAGCTTTTGGGAAGTAGAATACCTCATAAAATAGACATGCTCGCCGTGGCTATGCGCAAGGGAATGAACGTTTATGAGCTTATGCTCCACGAAACCAGTTATTCGCCTATCCTGACTCAACAGCTACCTGCAATTACGCTCGCATCCGAGATATTATGGAAAAAACTCTCTAAGCACAGATAACTTTTTCAATGCTCTTGGATAATTTTTATTTTTAAATCTAAAATAGCCAAGATATTTTATGGTTACTATATCTGCTACCGAAGTTTCCACTTTCGTATTTTGTCCGAGAGCATGGTATATGCAAAGAAAGGGCGTTATCCGTTCTTTGCCTACACTATTAAGGATGGAAAAGGGGAGAAAATTGCATGATAAAGTTAGTATAGAAAATGCAAAATATAAAGATAAAACCCTTTTTTCAAAAAAATATAATTTAAAAGGAAAACCCGACTTTATAATAGAGGATAAGTTTGGTATATATCCTTTGGAGTTTAAGTCATCTCTTGCTCCATCCTTTCCATATCCCTCCCATATTGCTCAGCTCATATGTTATTGTATACTAGTTGAGGAGAATTTCTCTAAACCCAACTTTGGGATAATTAAATATGTAGATGGACATTTCATGATTCCTTATACTAAAAAAGCAAAGGACCAAGTATTACATATTATTACAACAATTGAAAGTTATATAAAACTTAATCTCATTCCATTACCCATTTTAGAAAGAAAGTGTCTCGCTTGTGATTTTCTTGGAAAATGTTTGGATTGCTTATTTTCTTCTGTTTAATTTTCCTTTGTCTACAATAAATATATCTTTAAATTTACTTTCTATTTTCTTTCTTTCTTTTTCTTCTACAGATCCAAGATTCAAACACATTAATAGTTTATCTCCGGATTTTTTTAGTAATTTCTCCAAAAATTTGAAAGAATCCTCTGGCCCCTTAGTAAGCATAAGTTTTGAAAAAGGTTCGAATATCAATATGGAATTTTCATCTAAGCTATCTATTATGTAATCAAATTGGTCAATGTCGGAAAGGGGAATCGTAGTTAGATCCTCTGAGAGTTCCCCTTTACTTGGGAGATTTATTAATCGAACATTACTTAGATTTCGCTCGTAAAAAGCTGTTGATGGAGGAGAAGAAGCTAAAATAACTTTTTTACCCTCTTCTAAGTATGCTCTGCATATTTTCAGTATTATATTCTCTAGACCGGTAGAATATTCTATTAAGCATGGCTGTTGAATTATGTTAGAAATTTTTTCTGGAAATTTCCTTAGTCTAATCGAAATGGAGTTTGTTTCTTTTGGGTTTATTTCACCTTCCCAAATTTCGTATCCTCTAGCATCCACTCTTATCTTATACTTCTCTCCCTTCAAATTAGAAAAGAAAGCCACACCTATATTGTCAGTTCCAGCCCTGTGGGATTCGTCTTTTAGGTTTAGAGTAACTGTGGCATTGGGTATAGGAAGATTAGAATTTTCATCAATAACTAGTAGATTTAATCGGTAGGGTCTAGAGAGTTTGAAGATTTCTCCAGAATCGGCGGAGATAAACCTTTCTTCATTTATTTCTAGAAACCCTTTTGCCTTTATATTTATCTTGTACTCTCCTTCAAATAATGAAAATTCGCACTTACCATTTATATTTGTGAGTTTCGTTACATACTGGTTACTCCCTATAATAGTAACTTTTGCATTAGAAACCGGAGCTCCGTTTTCATCTGTAACTACCACCGTGTATCTATATTTGGGTATTTCGATATATTCAGACGTTTCCTCTCTTTTATGAATATCAGGAATTTTTGGCCTTGGGATATAACTCCCTATTTTTTTTAGGTTTATCCCCTTATTTCTAAAGAATTTGTATAATAAAGAAAGATAAATAAGAAAAGTGAGACTTATAAATCCATAGCAGAGATATTCTCCAAAAGATTTATGAGTATACCCGGCAATAGAAAAAATAAATAGGAAGAAGTCTCTTTCAGATTTATAGTCGAAAATTACATAGTCCCCAAATTTCTTAGAGAAGGTTATCCCTACTACAGAGAGAGCCCATGAGAGAGGCAGATAAATTGGGTTTATATATCTCCCGATTAAAATCTCATTCCATAGATAATAAAGAAGCGCTGTTAGTATTAATATGTCGGAGTAACCCTCAACTTCTGTCAACCCTCTTTGAACCTCATACCAATAACTATTAAGCAACAGCAGCACACTACAGCAAATCTTTAATTTTTCTGAATATGGATATTCGACCAGTATTATAAAGCTTAGCAATGTTAGAATTAAAATTATCGCAGAAATTATCTTTAAAATTTTTATAGATGGGTTAATTCTCTTTAAAATTAGTATTAAAGGTTCAACAAAAGGTCTAAGGACAATGGTTAGACCAACCATCCTAGAAAAATTCTGAATCTTAACATCTACCTACCAAAATAAAGTCTCTGCCCGAGCCTTAATGGCAATCCCTCTCTTTCAACGGCATCTGCAACGGCATCGATATCATACTCCACCCTGATTATCTCCACTTCTCTTTTTTCTATGTCTAAAATCGCATAGCTTGCCCTTGGATCGAAATCCCTTGGTTGCCCAACGCTTCCTGGATTAAAAACAATTTCGCTGTCAA
>CAZSVW010000028.1:0-11143 GCA_964610485.1 Candidatus Hydrothermarchaeota archaeon
CTTCTTTGCATTTCCATACATCACTATACTCATCATTATGCTGGCCGCACATGCCTGAGCTACAACATAAAAACTCAAAGCTGTTATTATAAGGTTTATCTCCTTTAGTGGTCCAGAATATCCTGCACCGGCAAGTACTTTTGGCAGAGTTGCAACTACCCCCATAACAAACGGACCTGCAAATGCGGAGGCCATTACCAAAAAGGATATTTGCTGCCCTGTCAAGGATTTTCTTTCTCTCTGTATTGCTCTAATAGCCCTCAAATCTTCTGCCACCTCTTCGAGAACATCCGGAACAGAACCTCCCGCCTCCATACCTTCAACAAGCAAAGTTATTGCCCTCTTAACTTGGGGGGATCTCATTCTCTTTGCAAAGCTGAGTAAAGCTTCCTTGAGCGGTCTCCCTTTTCTTATCTCAACGGTTATCCTATCAAACTCCTCCGAAAGTGCTCCATAGTTTGCCTTCGCGACCTCAACTACCACGCTCTCGAGAACGAGTCCGCTCCTTATCGCTACAGCCATATGATGGAGAGCATCAGGCAATGCCTCCTCTACCTTCGCCCTTCTTTTATCTGCAAGCATTTTAGGGATTATGAGCATCAGGAAAATCCATGCAAAAAACCCCGCAACTCCAGCTTTATTCGAATAAGCTAGAGAACCCGCTAGGAAAGTGAGAACTGCTAGGAGGGAGAATATCCCCATCCACTCCTGAGCAGAGAATGAAATCTTGGCATTAGTAAGCATGACCTCCATTCTTCTTAGCACTCCCTTAGGCAAGAGCTTTGAGGGGAATTTAAATTTCCTCAACAAATCTCCAACCGCCATTTTCTACACCTTGGGCTCAAATTTCTTGACCATGAACGAGAGATAAACGCTAACAAAGAGGAAGGCAGCATAGAGTATCATCATGAGATTGGGCGAGAAAAGCAAGCTCTTTGTCGCTATTGACATAGCGACTACCAGCGTGGTTATCAAAACCGGAGCTACTACCACTATGAACATATACATCAGAGAAAAGGTGTTTAACGTTTGAATGAAGTCCTTGAGCTTTGACATCATCTCCCTAGATGTTTCCTCGGCAATTATTTTGAGAGTATTAGCGAGATTCCCCCCAGTTCTCAGCGTTGAGATTATCTGCCTGGTAGCTTTCTTTAGACCTGGAGAGTCCACTCTGAGGTTCATTCTCTCTAAAGCCTCCTCCACGGTTGCCCCCCTCTCCACCTCGTGAATTGCTCTCCTAAATTCTTCTGAAAGCACGCCATAATTACTCCTAGCTACAGAGCGCATTGTCTCAAGCAAACCTGAACCCGAAACAAGCTGCGTGGCCATGTGACGCAGAGCAAAAGGAAGTTCTCTACTAAACTCGCTGGATCGTTTCTTTACTCTCGATTTCGGGTATAGCTTAGCAAGGAGCAGTGTGGTTGAAAAGATGGGGAAACCCAAAACTAAACCGACAACCGACCAATAGATTCCAAGCGATTTGGCAAATAGGATACTCAATACAATTGCAGAAATCGCCCCCACCAGTGTGCTTATGCCCAGAGAGAGGGCAATATACTTAGAGGCGGGCATCTGTATATTTGCTTTATAGAGGTCTTCCTGAATGTTTTTGAACATCATGTCGGATGAAACTCCCATGAAAGGTCGGGAAATCAGCGCAGCTAGCCTTTCATTCAAGGGTATCGTAAGCTCCTCTCTCTCTATAGGTAATTCATCTATCTCCTCTATAGATTCGATCTCCACTTCCTCTTCCAACCTCCTTACCCTTTCCTCTCTCTCCATTTTTTTCTTTTCGAGTAGAGCCCTTGCCACCTCTTCATGCTCCTCTCTAACGGTAGTCAGCTCCCTAGCTCTCTGATAAGCTAACTCTGCTCTTGAAAGGGTTATCTCGCCTATCCTATCTATTATCCTCAAAATTTTATTCGCCATATCCCACCTCATCCAGCACGGAATATGGGTCTGTATAATATGCTCCAATCACTTCGTATATCCTCTTTTTTCTCCCTTTAGCAGCCCATGCAAGCACGGCTTTTCTTTTCTCCCATTCTTTTTTAATCTCCTCCTCTCCCCATCCCTTAAGTTCTGCCAGCCTCTGCTCAACTCTACTTGGATTCTTGGTTCTAACCAAATCGTCCTTTCTTGGGTCCCATACATAAATTGGGTTAAGTTCTATCTTTTCATCAGAAGAGCAAACCTCGGTGATTTCAGTTATCCTCCTTATCACTTTGTCTCCCTTGTAAATTTTGTTCTGCATTATTATTAAATCTAATGCTGGTATCATAATTTTCGGAACGTTCATCGGAGGATTAGTAAGTCTGATTATAGTTTCCCTTGCAGAGTTCGAGTGCACAGTGCCCATGCACCCTTCGTGTCCGGTGTTCATAGCTATGAAAAGTGTCCTGGCTTCCTCACCCCTCACCTCGCCGACTATTATTCTATCCGGTCTCATTCTGAGTGTATTCTTAACAAGTTCGTCCATGCTTACCTCTCCCCTTCCTTCAACGTTCGGTGGTCTCGTCTCGAGCCTTATCCAGTGTTCGATCGGCAGCTGTAGTTCTGCCGTGTCTTCTATGCTTATCACCCTCTCAGTTGGTGGGATAAAGCTTGCTAGACAATTTAGTGTGGTGGTTTTTCCCGAGCTACTCCCTCCAGCGACCAATATATTCGCAGGTTTTATTCCCAAGCCATCCACGCAGAGCCACAGGAAGGAGGCTACCTCCAAGTTTAGGGTTCTATATTTAATCAAATCAATTATCGTGAAGGGTTCCTTTCTGAATTTTCTTATTGTCAGGGTTGGTCCTTCCAGCGAAATTGGCCTTATCGTTGCATTTACCCTTGAACCGTCTGGGAGGCGGGCATCTAGCAAAGGAACTGCCTTGTCTATCCTCCTTCCCACAGATGCCGCTATCCTCTCTATAATCCTGAGAACCTCTTCCTCATCCTCGAAGGTTATATTGGTTTTGCATATTCCATATCCCCTGTGGTTTACATACACCGGCTTCTTGTGAGAGATTATCATAACCTCCTCTAACGAATCGTCCCGTAAGAGTGGATCTATTGCCCCATACCCCACCATGTTCTGGACTATTAAATTTGCAAAGTACTTCTGTTTTTCTAAGCTCAATCCCGGACTGGTGGTTTTAATCATTTCAAAAACCTTGCCGTAGAGGAAATGCTTTCCTCTCTTCCCCCGAAGTATTATGGGGCTAACCATGATCTCCCTTATCGCTTTGTCCTCCAGGAACTTCAAGAGTTTTTTATCTTCTTTAGTGAGATCCGGGATTGGAAGCTCATAGACGGGATGAATTTCTCCCTCGAATTGGACTATCTTGTGATTTAGATGCTCTTCTACAGCTATTGTCTTTTTTCTTTTCTTCTCCTCACCAAATACGTTCAGTTTAGCATAGAACCTCCTTATTATCCTACCAACCTCTCTTAAGGAAGTAATAGAGTTTTCCTGCATACGTTTTAGAATCTTCTCCCTTCTTTCTAGCTCTTTCTCAAGCTCCCTTTCATTTACTCCTTTCAGCCTAAGCAATTCATCTATAAAGTTACTCCTCTCTCCCGTTGGCAGGAGGGTATCGGTTTTTGGATCCCACGTAAAAAGATTTTTTAATACCACTTCACCATCCTCTATACCAACAACCTCCGCTATTTCGGTTATCCTTCGCACAAGTTTTCCTTTATATATAAATCTATTCTGCATTATTATAAAGTCGAGCGAAGGTATCATTACGCTCGGAACATTCATCGGGGAGCTCGTGAGCCTCGTAACCGTTTCTCTTGCATTGTTTGCATGTACAGTTCCCATGCATCCGCTTTGTCCGGTATTCATAGCTGCTAGCAGCGTCCTGGCTTCCTCACCCCTCACCTCGCCGACTATTATTCTATCCGGTCTCATTCTGAGTGTATTCTTAACAAGTTCGTCCATGCTTACCTCTCCCCTTCCTTCAACGTTCGGTGGTCTCGTCTCGAGCCTTATCCAGTGTTCGATCGGCAGCTGTAGTTCTGCCGTGTCTTCTATGCTTATCACCCTCTCAGTTGGTGGGATAAAGCTTGCTAGACAATTTAGTGTGGTGGTTTTTCCCGAGCTACTCCCTCCAGCGACCAATATATTCGCAGGTTTTATTCCCAAGCCATCCACGCAGAGCCACAGGAAGGAGGCTACCTCCAAGTTTAGGGTTCTATATTTAATCAAATCAATTATCGTGAAGGGTTCCTTTCTGAATTTTCTTATTGTTAGGGTTGGTCCTTCCAGCGAAATCGGCCTTATCGTTGCATTTACCCTAGAACCATCTGGGAGGCGGGCATCTAGCAATGGGCAAGAAAAATCTATCCTCCTACCCAGTGAACGGGCTATTTTGGCTACTATCCTTTCAATCTCTATATCCTTTTCGAAAACTATGTTTGTCTTGCACATTCCATGCTTCCTATGATAAACATAAACAGGTTTTTTGATACCTACTACCATTATCTCCTCAAGAGCATCATTCCTTATCAGGGGTTCTAGCATTCCATAACCTATCATGTCCTGAACTATAAGCTCTGCAAATGACTTCCTTCTAGGGCCTCGAACCTCGGGAAACCTGGATTTTATAAGTTTGAGTACCTCATAGAGGAAAACTTTCCTTTTTTTATCTTCATCGGGTATATTTTCGGGATCTATATTGATTTCAGCTATAGCCCTCCTCTCTATCTTCCTTAGTAGCTTCTTCTCACTTTCTGTGAGCTTTGGGAGTGAGAGAACATAAATAGGTAGCTTTTCACCTTTAGCTTTGATTATCTTATAGTTTTCACCTTCCTCTAGAATCTCCTCTGCCTTCTTTGGATACGCCTTTAATTCCCTTTCAAACAGCCAGTCCAACTCAAGCATCCTATTATCTCATTTTCACTAGCTGATATTTTATACTATCGCCGGTAGAGCCCATCTCCATCCATCAATCCAATGTGATAATTATTAAATACGAGTTTCTCAAAAATTAAAATCCGAATGGAACTTCCTACTCTCAAGGATTATGACTTAGAGGATAAGAAGGTACTGCTCAGGGTAGATATAAATTCTCCTATAGACCCCAGAAGCGGTGAAATACTAGACACGTTCAGATTCAAATGCCACATCCCCACAATCGAAGCGCTCAACGATGCAAAGGTAATTATACTCGCACACCAGAGCAGGCCCGGACTGGAAGATTTCACGACCCTAGAAAAGCATGCACATAAGCTTGAGGAGCTTTTAAATAGAGAGGTAGAATACGTTGATGACATCTTTGGCTCTTTGGCAAGAAAGAGAATTTCTTCCTTAGAAAATGGAGACATTCTACTGCTGGAAAATGTAAGATTTTGCTCAGAGGAAATCTCAGAAAATGTCACGAAAAAAAAACCAAAAGAACAGGCAAACACTATTTTTGTAAGGAAATTATCCAAATGTGTAGATTTTTTTATAAATGATGCCTTTGCGGTTTCTCACAGGCCGCAGCCGAGCGTGGTGGCCTTTCCAACTATTTTGCCCTGCTGTGCTGGTTTATTGCTAGAAAAAGAAGTCAAAATGTTATCTTCAATATTTGAAACAGAAACATCTCCAAGAGTATTTCTCTTTGGCGGGGCTAAAGTAAAGGATTCTCTCAAGGTAATCAGAAGATTGATCAGGAATGGACTAGCAGAGCATATTCTCGTAGCCGGAGTGGTGGCAAACACTTTCCTAAAAGCAAAGGGCATATCTCTGGGGGAAGAAAATGAAAAAAATTTAAAGGAGGAAGATGTAGAACTTGCAAGGAAAATTTTGAATGAAAAAATCAAAATACCGATTGATGTAGCCTATCTTGAAAATGGAGAGAGAAGAGAATCTAAAGTTGAAGAGATGGGAAAGAAAAAGAGGAAAATACTGGACATAGGGAAAGAAACAATAGAGTATTTCTCAAGTATAATAAGGGAGGCGGGCTTAGTTGTCGCCAACGGACCTTGTGGAGTATATGAGATGGAGGCCTTCGCCCTGGGGACAAAACAAATTGCAAAGGCCATAGCGAATTCCAAAGCCACAACCATACTTGGAGGCGGACACCTAGCAGCGATTGTGCGAAGCCTGGGAATAGCGGAGAGGTTCACCTTCATAAGCACGGGAGGGAAAGCCTGCTTACTTTTCCTAGCGGGTGAAAAACTCCCAGGAATAGAGGTACTTAAAAGATGACTAGGGTGATAGTCGTAGCTTCCGGTAAGGGAGGGGTAGGAAAAACAACCTTAGCGGCAAATCTAGCAGTAGCTCTTGCACAGTTCGGGAAAAGGACCGCCGTACTGGATGCTGATATAGTAATGGCAAATTTGGAGATAATTTTAGGATTAAAAAGCCCTCCAGTCGCTTTGATAGATGTACTGAAAGGGAGGCTAAAAATAGAGGATGTAATATACGAAGGTCCGGGGGGAGTTAAGATAATTCCCGCTGGAATAACGCTTGACGGCTTTAATGAGGAGAATATACAGCTACTTAAAGCTTCTCTAAAGGAAATTCCATCGGATATAGAGATACTCGTTATAGATGCTCCGGCTGGAAGAGATGCCGCCATGGTAATGGATGAAGGACAAGAGGTACTGATAGTCACCGTTCCCGAAGTTTCTTCAGTTTCTGACTCCCTGAAAATGAAAGTACTTGCAGAGAGAATGGGAGCAAAGGTGATAGGAGCAATTCTAAATATGGTAGAGGGAAAAAGGAGGGAGCTCAGAATCGAGGAAATAGAGAGCACGCTCGACACAAACGTGCTATGCATTTTACCATATGATGAGAAGGTAAAGAGAGCTCTGGCATATGAAGTGCCCTTTGTTTTAAGATATCCCAATGCGAAAATCTCCGTAGAATTAATGAGGCTTGCAGCGGGATTGATAGGTAGGAAATACACTCCCAAAAAGAGGTCTTTACTATCCAGAATTATAGAGAGCCTCAGGAAATGAAAAAAAAGATTTATATAGGGGAAACTGAAATAAGATAATTGATTTAGATGCGGGACTCGACTCCTGAGGACATAATAAGCAAACTGGAAGCTTTGAGAAAGAGAGGTCCGGAAGAGGAAGGGCCTCCACCACGAAGAGAAAATGAGGGAAGAAAAAAACTCGCAAGAATAATAGGCATATTGGTAATCATACTCATTCTCTGTGCAATTTTTCTAACAGTATACAAGCTTGTATTTGTTCCTAAAAAAATTGAAGAACAAAAAAAGATAGAAGAAATAAAAGCAAAGCAAGCAGCACTTCAAAATGAAAAACAGAAAAAAATCTCCGAGATAAAGGAAGCATTCGCCGGTCTCCCCTCAAACTATCAGGCCTCGATGTATGAACTCATAGGTAAGGTGGAAAAGGCCACTTCCAGTCAAGAAGTAAACTCTATAGACTATGAAAGCTCCGCTACCCAAGCATGGAGGGAATATCTACTAGATAAGCTGGAAAACCTGCTTGCAACTACTCAAAATGTAAAATTGAAGGTGGATGGAGAACTATATAGAGAACCCGAGACGATAAGGATGAAAATAAGTACTCTACCCTACACAAAGCTCAAAGAGGTAGAGCTTGGAGAAGTAAAGTTTGAGTATGTGCCGATTAGACTTCCAAGAGAGCAGGCGGCAGAAGGTTTGGCAAATCCCGGTGATTACATAAACATATACTACAGAGAAAACGAAAACGTTACAAAGTGCATAGTTAGAGACGCGAGAATCGTAGTAAAGCTCCTGGGTAAGGTGGAAGAGATTTCCCTAACAGAAGAGAAGGAGAAGTATGAAACGGGAGGGGGGGTTGAAGGTTATGGAACAGTTCCTTCTCTGAGCATAGGTACTACAAATCCATCTATCTCTGGAGAACTGGAGGGGAGTGCCGGACTAAAGAGATTAAAGAGCTATGTCACGTACAGTGTTGATATAAACGAGGTTCTAAAAGCCATCGCTGCTGGCCAATTGCCAGAAGAAGTATTAGATGACCTGAGAAACTACGGTATAAAACTCACTACCCAAGAGATAGAAACGGGTGTAGCAGAGCTTGATACTGAGTATATATATCTCCTAGAAATGACAGATGAGGAAGCCCCTGTCTTGATTTCAAAGCTCTTGGATGACAAGGAAAAGAGTAAAATATATGCAACAATCTCCAAAACCCCGGCTTGGGCTTCCTGAAGGTGGAGGATATGAGAGCACTTCTGCTTGTAATGCTCGTATCGATAGTGATAGTCTCGGTAGTTAATGCCGCAGAAGAAGGGCCTGAGATACTTGAGGTAGGAGAGGGGAGTGTAGGACAGGTTACTTCGATACTGGAAGCTAAAATAGAAAACTGGGGATACGAAAGGGTCTTTATAGCTTTTCCCACAGATTGGGAATTTAACGAGAGCGATACATCAAACATATTCGATGCGTATTCGTATCCGGTAAGAGAGCACAGCTTGTGGAGAATCTATGGAATGCCCTATGACAAAAACTCAATGCTTGGCAGAGGGGAGGTTTTCACGGGTAAGGGGGCTACCTCGGGGCATCCTGCAAAAACCCTAGCTAAAATAGGCAAAGTATATGGCATATGGCTGAAGCCCAATGAGGGTGTGCATATAAAGAGGTTTGAATTCAAACTGCCAACTGGAGGAGGGGAGATAAACCCGAAGAGGATAGAGGAGAGAAATTATTATCCCTATGTGAAAGTTACAAAATGGATTCAGGAGTTCACCTTAGAGAATTGCACGCCGGGATTCATTAAAGCTCCCTGGATAGTTAAAGGCGGTAGCCTGACATCCACATCTCCAGCACCATATGGAGATGCCAGGAAAGTCGGAACGAAACTTTACTATGAGAAATCCAAGCCAAAATATAAGGGAAAATCTTGGCAAGAATGGATCCCCTTCGAAGAGGGGCTTGCCTCCGGGCTGAAGATGTCTACCCTAGAGTATGAGATAGAAAAAGATGAAACTCCAAAGCCGGTGTGGAGAATCGAAGAATGCGGAAGTACTATCTGGTACGAATATGAATGGTATAGGGACAAAGAAGTAGAGGGGATAAGGCTCTGGAGGAACGATTACGAGAATATCCCAGCATGGTTTGAATGGTTTTAAAATATGTGCGAAAATGATAGATTGAAAGCTTGCTTTGAAGCCGGAATAAAGCTCGCCACAATTTTTCACCAGTTCATAGGAACGCCGGTCAGCATAAAGAGCAAGGAACTGCTTTGCAAATCAATAGAAGAAGCTATCAAAAATCAGCCTTTCACAGAGGATGTTGAAGTGAGGATAGAAAGTGAGGAGCTTAAAAGAGGATATAAAAGCCTTTCTCCAGAGATGTTGAGTGCCATGGTAAAAGTTAAAGTAGGAAAGAGTGTGTGCATAGCCAGATTAAGGTATGACCGGGGAAAAGATTATCCATTAATGTTTATAGATAATGTTTATGATGAATAAATCACAGCTCTTCACCCTAGACCTGCTGCTGGCTCTGATACCTCTGACAATAGTCTTGGGTCTCTCCGCCAGTGCAATGCAGGGGATGATAAGCGACATCCAAAGAACTTCGTTAGAAATAGACGCCACTAGAGCATCTTACGATGCAACCGAATATCTTCTGAAAAAAGCATTGGCTTTTGGAGTAGATAGCTACGATATCGCTTATGGAGATGCAGAATGGATCAAATTTAAGGAAAAAGCCGTAACTCTGCTGAGCGGGCTTCCGAATAGAAGCGCATACATAATCCAAAACTCGAGCGTCAACCTTAGTAGATTAGCCATGTCTCTCGGAGGGAGGCCATACAATCTCTCAATCCTGAGCCTAGATGGCAACCTCATGCCCCTGTACAGGCATTGGATTTCCTCTCCCTACTATTTTAACCTAGAATGGGGAGACCCCTCAAACTACTCCAATGTATACTATGCTCAAGTGCCTTGCCTTGTCGCATACTACCAACACTATGAGCAAACGCCCGACCTAGATTCTCCTTGGTTCTATGGTAGAATTATCCTAAACTTTTCATTCCAAGACGGTTATGATTCTCGAATTGTGGTCACAAACCTGCCAGAAAGAATAGAGAGGATAAGGATGGTAAATCTCACTCCGGGAATAGATAATGTCACCCTATTCCTGAACAGATACTTCCTCTACTCGGGAGAGGCTCCGGAGAATGGGGAAATAAACTACTCGAATTACTCTATACCCGGAGAAATAGACCTAACTTCCCTAGCCTTACCTTCTATTAAGCCCGAAGCAAACCTCCTCTGGATAAGAGCCCATGGTAATGGAAATGCAACGCTTGAAATAGATATAAGAAGCGATGAAATATGGTGTCACAGACAGGTGAAGCTAAAGAAGGGGGTACTGAAACTTGAGGTCTGGTACTAGGGGTTTTGTATTCACGATGGATGCGATCCTAGCATTGCTTGCGATATTCATAGTACTTGGGAGCATCTCAACTATGGCGGGCAAGCCCGAACTATTCTCAAAGCCCGTGAGAATCTCGCAAGTTGGATATTCAACTGTGAACTCCCTTGAAAAAATAGGAGCCTTCGATGCCGCGATCGCGAGTTACATAAGATACCTGAGTCTGAACGAGAGCGAGCCATCCCTCGCAGAGGAAGAACTAAACAAGAGCAGAGAAGTCTTAAAAAAGGAAATCGAAGCATTGCTTGGGGAAGGATTCAATTACTCCATCTCGATAGCAAATGATTCGCAGAGATTTATACTTGTAAGCAAAGGAAACGAATCGAGAGCAAAAGACGTTTACTCATTTGAGAAAAGCCTAGCCCAATACGAGACGGGATATTTAGGGATGGCATATTATACGGGAAATCCGGCTGGGTTGTATGTTATAGATGAGAAAAATGACACGCCAGTAATTGTAGGAGAGCCGGATCCTATTTGTGACCCCATTATTCACCAGCTCTGTATCCATTTTAAAACCTTTACATCTGTAGTCAATTTTACTGTTCCTGGTAATAAAGTCTTTAGCATATTATACTTCGACGTTGAAAGGCACCGAAGTATGGAAGTGAAAGTAAATGGACAGCAGGCATACAAAATTAATATATTAAATTGGACCTACTGGAAACTTTTCATCTTTGATTATCTCACAAAAAAAGAAGAATTTAGAATTTCTTACAATTTAGATATTACAGATGAAATTAACTCAAATTCCTTAAATAGTGTAG
>CAZSVW010000029.1:0-10712 GCA_964610485.1 Candidatus Hydrothermarchaeota archaeon
CTATTTCTTCCAGCTTTGGATAATTGAAGAGCTTTCCTATCTCTTGCATGGCATAGAGCAGCCAGTCTGCGATTTCTATTTTACTCCTTATATCTCCTGGGGCTAGATTGTATGTTTCAAGTAGGTAATCTTCATTTTTCTCCTCTATCCAGTCTAGAAAGAATAAACAAGTTTTTATCTCAGAGAGGAATTCCTCATATTTATATGGGGCATAAAGTTCATCGGGTATTTCGAATAACAGATAATCTTTAAATTCAAAAATTTTTTCCTCGCATCTTTCATAATCTTTTTTCCTCAAATAAAGGGTTTTTAGTTCATTTGTCTTTGAAATTGTGTGGAGATATGAGATTTCATTTGTTTTAATGTTTTTTGCTTTATTTATGGCCATTTTGAATATTAGAGCAGTCATAGGATCTATATAAAGTTCGGAAACTCTTATACCAAATTTGGTTGGATAGATTTTATCTTTTTTAAACTTAAATAGTCCGTTAAGGGTTAGAAAATCTATAATTTTTTTAATTTTTTCTTCAAGTTCATAGGATCCAAATTGATATGCGAAAAAAGTTTTTGAAAAAAAGTCCAGTATTCCTTCCATGGAGTTTGTATATCCAGTTGCAACTATAGATAGAACATGGGCTCTAAGAGTAGATTCGACCCCCAACTTTGAGAAGATTTCCTCAGGTTCAGCTAGAATGTAATTTTCTATCAAATAATCTTTTTCAACATAACTCTTTGCCACAAGTATTGCTTCCCCATACTTGTCATATTTTGGTCTTCCCGCTCTTCCAGCCATTTGCTTATATTCCAATACCGGAATTTTTATCCTACCAAGCTCACTTTCATATCGGGAATAATCTCTTATTATAACCCTCCTAGCAGGTAGATTTACACCGGCCGCGAGTGTAGGGGTGGCGGCTATGATTTTTATTACGTTCTTCTTAAAGTTCTCTTCTACTATCTCTCTCTGCTTTGGAGCAAGACCCGCATGATGGAAAGCAGTACCTCCTATTATGCAGTTATAGAGTTTTTTACAAATTTTTGTAGGTTCGGCTAAAGTCCTTAAGACCTCTTCAGCTAATTCTTTTAGCTCTTTTTTCTCCTCTCTAGAGAGGAAAGATTTACAGTATTTGGCAGCTTTTGTTGCAAAACTTTCTGCACTGGCTCTTGTGCCTAGGAATACCAGAGTTTGCCCCCCATTCTGAATAGGTTCGAGAGCGAGATTTATTATTTCCTCTCTGCATAGGGTGGGAAGTTTCTTACGTTCGTTTTCAAAGAAAATCTCACCATTTAGATAGACGCCTTCTTTTAATATCACAGGTCTCCATGAACTTTTGATAAGTTTAGCATCTAGCCATGAAGCTATGTCTTCTGCATTGCTTATTGTTGCACTAAGCCCGAGAACTAAAAGGTCTGGATTAAGAAAAATAAGTTTGGCAAGTATAACTTCTAGGGTAGGCCCTCTTTTTTGGTCGTTTATTAGGTGGATCTCATCAGCAACCACCAAGTTGACTTCCTCTAACCATGGAGGGCTATGTCTGAGTAGGCTATCTGCTTTTTCACTGGTTGTGACTATTATATCGTAATTTCCAAGCCAAGGGTCTGAGCTATCGTAATCTCCAGTAGATATTCCAACCTTTATTCCGATTTTTTCATACTTCTTGAATTCTTCAACTTTTTCTGATGCCAATGCTCTAAGAGGGACTATATATAGACATTTTCCGCCTCTTAATAGCAGATTTTTGACCATTAGAAGTTCAGCGATTAGAGTTTTTCCACTAGCTGTAGGCACACTTATGACAAAGGAATCCTCAAGGTTGAGCAGTCCCTCTTTAATGGCCTTTTCTTGTGTGGGGTAAAGTGTAGAGTATCCATGGTTTTTAAGTAGTTCAATTACTTCGTTGGGAATTCCATAGTGATACAGCTCTTCTATGTTCATTGCTCAATTTTATTATTCACTTTGCAGATAAATTTTAAACGATGAAAAGATGCCCGCGATGTGATAACAATATCATCATAGTAAAACTTAATGGCGAATACGGTGTAATCTGTTTAAGGTGTGGTATAAGATATAGGTCTAAAGCTAAAAATGAAGAACAAGCATATATAGAATTTTTAGAGAAATTCGATATCAAAATTCCATCCTTTTTGAAGAAATATATAGTTGGCATATTTGTTGATTATAGATTATTAGAACAAACAGAAATAGAGCATTCTGATGAGAAAGTATCACTAGATAGTAGAATTTTGCAATATTTAAAAGAAAAAAATATAAAACTATACAAATTCCAGGTTAAAGCGATTAAATATATTCTTAAGGGGAAAAATGTAATAATAATAGCTCCAACTGCAAGTGGAAAGACAGAGGCATTCACTCTGCCGATAGTTCATAGAATACTTCAAAACAAAAAAGGGGGAACAAAGGCAATTTTTGTTTATCCTACCAAAGCATTGGCAAGAGATCAATTAAAAAAGTTTAAAGAAATAGAAAATTTGACCGGGGTTAGATTTGCGATATTTGATGGAGATACTCCGTTGGAAGAGAGAAGGAGAATAATTTCGGATCCCCCAGATATAATAATAACTAATCCAGATATGATTCATCTGAGCTTGATTTATAGAACAGATTTTTCTTTTCTCTTAAAGAATATTAAATTTTTAGTTTTGGATGAGATCCATGAATATACTGGAGCATTTGGGACAAATATGCATTTCATAATTAGGAGATTAAAAAGGTTTTCAAAATTTCAGATTATTGGGGCTTCTGCAACCATATCTAATCCAAAAGAATTTGCAGAACTTTTGCTTGGAAAAGATATAGAGATAGTAGAGGAACATGGAAGGAAATCAAAAATGCATTTTTTGATGTTGTATCCAGATAAAAGTTACTATACACTAATACTGAGATTGCTTAAAAAAATAGATAAAAAAACATTAGTTTTTGTTAATACTCATAGAGAAGCAGAAATTCTATATAAACTAGCCAAAAAAGCAGGACTTAAAGTAGGTATACATAGGTCTGGACTAAGCAGAGAGATGAGGATAGAAATGGAGGAAAAATTTAAAAAAGGAGAAATAAATTATTTGATTTCTACTCCAACTTTAGAGTTAGGAATCAACATAGGGCATGTTGAATGTGTAATAAGTTTGCTCGTTAATTATTCCCGTCTACTTCAGCGAATAGGGAGAGCTGGAAGGAAGGGACAAGAGAGCCTAGGTTTTTTGGTTCTTAGGAACAATGACCCAATAAGTAACTATTACAAGGAAAATCCTCGGGAGTATTTTTCAGACATAGAACCGGCATATCTCGAACCAAAAAATGAGGAGATAGCATACTGGCAAATACTGGCTGCAAGTTTGGATAGCCCATTATCCGAAAAAGATTTTGAGGAATTTAAAGATATAAAAGAAAAGCTGCTGAGGGAGGGACTAGTACGGAAGATTGGTACTGGACGGATTGCTGGAACACTTGAGGGTTTGAAAAAACTCAAAAACTATAGTATTAGAGGGATATCAGATCGGGTTAAGATTGTGGAAGGCAAGCGTATTATAGGAGAAAGAGCTTTACCTATGGCTTTGAGAGAACTTCATCCAGGTGCGATTTACCTACATGGAGGCAGGGTCTATGTAAGTAAGAGGCTTGAAAAAAGAAAAGCCATCGTAGAAAGGAGTAAAGAGGAACATCTAAAGACCGAGGCATTGAGAACTTCTATTCCAGAAATATTAGAAATCTTAGAAAATAGAAAAGCATTTTCTACAGAGCTCAAATACTGTAAACTTAAGGTAACGGAAATAGTCCATGGGTATGTGATCAAAAATATTTACACAAACAAAAAACTCTCTATAGAGAAAATTCAACCAGTGGAATATACATTCATTACTAAAGGGTTTGTTTTTACCTGTCCTGCCTTAAATCTGCACCCTGAAGGTTTGGCTGGAAGTTATCATGCAGTTGAACATGTATTGATAGAGAGCAGTAATATGCTGATTGGAGGCGGAGCAAATGAAATAGGTGGTATATCAATGGGCTCAAGCGGTGTTATATTTATATACGATGGAGCGGTGGGTGGGAATGGAATTTCAAAACTTCTCTATAACAGATTTGAGAAAGCATGTAGGAGAGCTCTGGAAGTTTTAGAATCATGTAAATGTAAAAAGGAAGACGGATGCCCTAATTGTACTTATTCCTACCAGTGTGGTAACAATAATAGACCTCTAAATAAGTATGGTGCAATTAGGGCCTTAAAGAAGTTGATTAGGGGTGAAAAAATAGAATTTATGGATTTTATTGGAGAGAGACCCTATATTTAATTCTCTCTAGTGCTATTGCCAATTTTCCTATCTCGCTAATCCCCTCTGGTGAGATTTTTACAAGTTTTCCAAGAGTCTTTTCTTTTTCTATGGGGAATGCTCCAAAAAAAATAAGCATGTCATTTTCACTTATTTCTCCTGAGAATTCTTCTTCAGCTTCATCTGAGAAAATAAAAATATTATTAGGATGAAGCAATTCTATCGCTTCTTCTATTTCTTTTACTATTAAAAGCTTGCTTTTTTTCTCAAAAGCCAATCTGCTTACACTTGGTATCCCTCCTTGAGCCGCTGTTCCAATTGCTCTAGAAATAACCAAAACTTTGGGTTGGAAGGCTAAAGCAACTTTCGCAAATTCCTCAAGTTTAACTTGACTATGCACATTATGGTAAACTATGATCATTTTTAGCCCAACTTCATTAACTTTTTTATAACTTCTGCTATCTTTTCTGCTACCTTGGGAGGCACTGCCTCTCCAACTTGATTATATTGGATGTTAAATCCCCCAGTAAATACGAAGGTATCGGGAAAACTCATCAATCTCGCATGCTCTCTAACCGTTAGTAGCCTATCTTCAAAGGGGTGAATGAACCTGGAGGATCCTCTCACAGTAGGGGCTACTTTATTTGGATGGAGCCTAACATAGTCACTATATTTTCCAAAGAATACGGCAGCTTTTCCAAATCTAAGTTTATGTATTCTCCTTTTTACTCTCTTTGGAATACTCTTATATGCATGGTTTGGTATCGAGTGTTCTTCTCTCGGATCTGGTAAATCTCCTATTGCTTGCCATACATTGGTTTTCCTTTCTTTTTTCAACTTTAGTTTTATATTAGAAATAAACATTCTTGCTCTTTTTGATGGAACACCATGTTCTTCTGCTCTTATTATGTTGAAGTGAACCTTATACCCTACCCTTTCAAATTCATAGGCTATAGCATCTTTCAATTCCCCTTCAGCAATTTGAACAACATTTTCCATAACAAAGAAGTCTGGCTGGAGGTCAGAGACAAATCTGACGAATTCAAGCACCAAACTTCCAATAGGGTCGACATATAACCTATCTAAGGGTTCTTTCATCCGTTTATGGTTTATTGGAGTGTAGGGTTCACATGGTGGACCCCCTATTATAATATTCGGTTTGAATGATTTTATTGTAGAGGTTTTGACCTTTTTTATATCCTCTAGTATAACATTGGCTTCTGGAAAATTTAGCTTAAAAGTTTCAGCACAAGGTTTGAAGTTGTCTATTCCAGCCACTATTTTAAATCCTTGCTTTTTAAACCCCCAAGAAAATCCTCCAGCCCCGCAAAAAAGGTCTAATACATTCATTTTTACAGCCCGCAAGGAAGCCCGACCTCATCCTAGTGAGCAATGGCTCACAATGTCAGTGGGCTGATTTTTATATTAAACGATAACTTGGTAAAATTTTTCTAATGCATCCGGAACCAAAAGGACCTACTATGAAATCTCCCAAGTCTATATAAAAACAGTTTGTTATTTTTTTTCCACATCTTTTGCAGTTTTCTAAGCATTTTTGCTTTTTTATTCTAATATCATCAACTTTTATACTCGGAGATTCTTTAATGATGAATTTTCCCTTTTCTCTATGGAGTATCCCTCTCTTTTCTGCAAGTTTAATGGTCTCCCTTATTACATCAGGATTTTTGGTTAAAACTCCAAGTAATGATATGGCTTCCTTTACAGAGAGTTCTTTCTTACCCGTGGCCAACAACAATTTGATACCTTGGTTAAGTTTTTCCACATTATAAAATTATTACCAAACTTTTAAAAATATATACTTCCATTTAATCTTCTGAGGGAGCGCGATGATAAAGCAAGCAAAAAAAGAACTCAACCTCAAGGAGCTCGAGGAAAAAATCCAAGATTATTGGAAGAAAAGAAGGATATATGAGAAACAAAAAAGTTTATTGCGTGATAAACCAAAATATTACTTTTTAGACGGTCCTCCCTATGCAAGCGGGGCCATACATTTAGGTACGGCTTGGAATAAAATAATCAAAGACTGTATTACTCGATTTTTGGCTATGAGGGGTTACAATGTAAGGAGACAGGCAGGATGGGACTGTCATGGACTTCCAATAGAAGTGAAAGTTGAACAAAAATTGGGAATTAAATCGAAAAAAGAAATTGAAGAATTTGGAATAGAAAAGTTTGTTCAGGAATGTAAAAGGTGGGCCATTGAGCACGTTAGAGTAATGACATCTCAGTTTAAGAGATTGGGAGTATGGATGGATTGGGAAGACCCCTATATGACCCTAAAAGATGAATATATAGAAGCCGCATGGTGGACGATAAAAAAAGCCCACGAAAAAAAATTATTGGAGAAGGCATTGAGGGTCGTAACGTGGTGTCCTCGCTGTGAAACGGCCTTAGCGGAGGCGGAGGTGGAGTATAGAGAAAGAGAAGATCCTTCAATCTATGTTAAGTTCCCGGTATTAAACAGGGAAGGGGAGTATATCATAATATGGACTACCACCCCGTGGACGCTAATAGGAAATTTAGCCATCGCCGTACATCCAGATTTTGAGTATGTCAAAGCTAGAACACCGCAGGGTATTTTTATTCTGGCAAAAGATCTTTCTCATATAATTAAGGATAAATTTGGGATGGAATATACTATAATAGAGTCTTTTAAAGGAAAAGAACTTGAAGGGTTAAAATATAAAAATCCTTTATCAGATTTTATTAAAATAAAAGCAGATGAGAATTGCTACAAAGTAATATTAGCTGATTTTGTCTCTCTTGATGAGGGAACAGGTTGTGTGCATTGTGCCCCTGGACATGGACCAGAAGATTTCGAAGTAGCTACAAAATACGGAATAAAAGCAGTATGTCCTGTGGATGATAGGGGGATGTTCACAGAGGAAGCGGGGAAATATAAAGGTAAAATAACAAAAAAAGACGATGATATTATAATCAATGACCTAAGAGAGCTTGGATATCTACTTAAATCTGAGAAAATTGTTCATAGGTATGGGCACTGTTGGAGATGTAAAACCCCAATAATATACAGAGCTACAGAGCAGTGGTTCATAAAGATAACAAAAGTTAAAGACAAGATGCTAAAGGAGATAGAAAGAGTAACTTGGATACCAAGGTGGGCGGGTTCTGCGAGATTTAGAGATTGGGTCGAAAATGCTAGAGATTGGACGATTTCTAGACAAAGATATTGGGGAATCCCTCTGCCAATATGGGTGTGTGAAAATTGCGGGAAACTCAAGGTAATAGGGTCTAGAAAGGAACTTAATACGGAAGTAAAAGAGCTGCATAGGCCATACGTAGACTTAGTGGTACTATCCTGTGAGTGCGGGGGGGAAATGAAGAGAGTCAAAGATGTTCTTGACGTTTGGTTTGATTCTGGGGTAGCTCCATGGGCTTCTTTGAATTATCCAGCAAGACGGGAGGAATTTGAATACTGGTATCCAGCGGATTTCATAACAGAGGGCCATGACCAGACCAGAGGTTGGTTCTATTCTCAACTTGGCTGCGGCATAATAGCATTTGATGAAATCCCCTATAGGAAGGTGTTAATGCACGGTTTTACTTTGGATGAAAAAGGGGAAAAAATGAGCAAATCTCTTGGGAACGTTGTAACTCCAGAAGAGGTAATAGAAAAGTATGGAGCCGAGGTTTTAAGATTTTACACTTTATGGGCGAATAAGCCATGGGACGACCTAAGATTCAATTGGGAGGAAGTTAGGGTTGTGAATAAGCTTTTTAACATCCTTTGGAATGTCTATGTTTTTGCAACGACATATATGAGCATAGATAAATTTTCACCTAGGGAATTGAATAAGATTGAATATAAAATAGAGGATTTGTGGATTCTTTCTAGGTTAAATTCTATTATAAAGGAGGTAACAGATAATTTAGAGAAAATGCATATATTTAATGCTGTCAGATCCATTTATGATTTTATTTTACAGGATTTGAGTAGGTGGTATATAATTCTTATTAGACCGAGGATATGGATAGAAGAAGAATCCCCAGAAAAACTATCGGCTTATGCAACCCTCTATGAGGTTCTACTGAAGCTTAGCATAATACTCGCACCTATAGCACCCCATATATCGGACGAGATATATCTCAATCTCTCTGGAAAGAAAGAGAGCGTGCACCTTGAACCTTGGGTTAGCTATGATTCGCAAGCCATAGATAAAGAGCTAGAGAATGACATGCAGATTGCCAGAAGGATTGTTGAGGCATGTTTTTCTGCAAGAGAAAGAGCAAGAATAAAAAGGAGATGGCCTCTAGAAAGGGTAGTGTTTGTACCCAAGGATAAAGAAATCATCAAGTCCGTTGAAAGGCTTATGGACCTAATAAAATTCCAAGTAAATACATTTAATTTTGATATAAAAAGCGATTTTGGGTATAAAAAAATATTGAAACCTAATATATCGATCATAGGTAAGGATTTCAAGGAAAAAACCCCAAAAATATTGAAAGTTTTAGAGAAGCTCTCTCCAGACGAGTTGAGAGAAAATTCCTATGAGATATCAGTAGAAGGTGAGAAAATAAAGTTAGGAGAGTCTCACATTACCATTGAAGAGGCTCTCCCAGAAAATATAGTGGCAGAGGACTTCGAGTATGGTAGGGTCTATATAGATACAACAAAGAGTTCTAGAGTTTTATCCCTAGGTTACGCAAGGGAGGTTGTTAGGAGAATACAGGAGATGAGAAAGGAGCTAGATTTAGAAATAGAAGCATTTATATCCGCAAAGGTTCAAGTAGGAAAAGATATAGCTAAGCTTCTCCTAACTCAGAAGGCATACATAGCTAGGGAAACTAGAGCAAAATCTATAGATATAGCAGAAAGTTTAGAACACGAAGGATACATAAAGGAATGGAAGATAAATGGAAGGAAATTTATAATATCTATAAATGAACTGGGAGAAAATATATAAGGAGATACTTGAGGATTTCGGATTTTCGGAAGAGAAAGACATAAAATCAGCTAGAATTTTGGAGAGACTATCTAAAAATACTAGCGAGGTTTACAATAAACTAAAAGAAAAAATTAGTGGGAGAGAAGTAAATGTATTCGGAGCAGGTCCGAGTCTTGAGAAAATAGAGAGACTACCAGAAGGGGTTAATATAGTTTCAGATGGGGTAACAACATTTTTTTTAGAAAAAAATAAAATTCCAGATGTTATAGTTACAGATCTCGATGGTTTAATAGAAGATTTAATAAGAGCAAATAAGTTAGGAAGTTTAGTTGTCATTCATGCTCATGGAGACAATTTGGATAAAATAAAGAGATATTCAAGCAAGTTTAAAAATTTTCTGCCAACTTGCCAATGCAAACCCTTTGGAAAGCTTTATAATTTTGGCGGGTTTACAGATGGCGACAGAGCGGTTTTTCTCGCATGGCATTTTAAAGCGAGGAAGATAAACCTCTATGCAATGGATTTTGATGACGAAATTGGCAAATACTCTTTTTCTGAGAATTCTCAGAAAAAGAGAAAAAAACTTTATTGGGGTAAAAGGTTAATAGAGTATTTAAAAAAGGAAGGCGTTCCAATAGTTGTAAATTGTTAAATTTCTTTAGAATTTACATGAAAGTGATAAAAGTTGTTTATGATAATGGAGTTTTTAGACCCTTAGACAGGGTCGAGGATTTAAGAAATGAAATGAAAATAAAGCTTGTTAAAACTTCGAGAAACTTAACAAAATCGCTTTCACGCTATGTCGCTTCTTCTGATAAAGATATATCAAAAAAATTCCTCAGAGAAAGAAGATGATCGTTATAGATACCTCGGTTTTTATTGACTATTTAATAAAGTTTGATGATAAAAAGCATAAGATTGCTAAAAATTTCTTTAATGAGATTTCTAAAAAAGATTTTATATTGTATGAGCCGTTTCTCTTTGAAATAGAACTTTCTGGAGTTTTAAGAAGAAAATATGATGAATCCGTTGTAAAAGAAATTATTGATGAAGTAAATAAAAAAGTTAACATAATTGAAGAGGAGGAGTTGCATGAGGTTGCATTAAACATTTCGCTTAAAACAGGTTGTAGAGCTATAGATTCATATTTTATAGCTACTGCAAAAATTACAGACTCTATTTTAATTACCACCGATAAAGTTATGGCGGCCAATTCAAAGAAAAGCGATATTACATCTTATTATTTAATAGATGAAATTAAAGAGGCAATAGAGTATTTAAAAAAGGAAGGCGTTCCAATTGGTTGAGGTAATAGTAATAGCTAATCGCGGACAATATAACCACAGAATTTACAGAACGATTAGAGATTTGGGTATAGAGGTTAAGCTCGTGCAGAATACCATAACCATAGAAGAAATCACCGAAGAAGATCCAAGAGGTATAGTTATTGGAGGAGGGCAGTATTTAGAAGCGAGTGGAAACTCTGGAAAAATAATA
>CAZSVW010000030.1:0-2254 GCA_964610485.1 Candidatus Hydrothermarchaeota archaeon
GGAGAATGAACTAACTTCTCTTGATATAGAGAGAATAATATTACATAAATTAGCGAGGAGGGGTGCATGGGAGGCGTGTATATGCCATTGGATACTTTGATTAGACAACTTGCAAAGAAAATAAAGAGAGATGGAAAGAGGATTAGAGGTATAGTAGATAGTCTACTCAAAAAAGGATATCTTATACCTCATAAAGGAGGTAATGCAGTTTCTCTCAATCCTTCGAAGAAAGGTGAGATAGTAAGGGAGATAGAGGAATTTCTATCTCACTAAAATTTTTGCATAGGTTTTGCCGAGTTTGGTTATTCTGATGATAGATTTCTTACCTTTTCTTACAATTTCTATGAAGTTTAATTTTTCAAGGATATCTAAATGATATTTCAATGTGGACCTTTTTAGATTGGTATCCTCTTTAAGTTTTTCTATCGATTCATATACTTCATTTTCAGCTATTTTTCTTAAAACCGTTAAAGTCGTTCTATCTTCATCAAGAAATATTCTTTGAAGCGATGGAGTTAATCTAGGGATTTCTACAACTTCTTTACAACCTACGGAGGTATAAGCGTCTTCCTCTTCATCTTTTGGTTTTTTAAGCTCCAGAACAAAAATGCTCTGCTCAAAGTCATCAAGGCATTCAAAGTCGGGAACTTTTCCTTTCCTAATCTTTTCTTGACTTTTTATGTCTATGCCGAAATCCTTATAGCCAAGATGGGTAAAGGGGTTTACTTGGGCAAAAATGCTTTGCACCGAACCTTCGCTCATCTCCGGCTTACGCTTTACTCTTTTCAATCAAAGCGTCATAAAAATTTTTAACTTCTCTCATTTTTCTCCTTCCATTTCCTTATCTCTTTAAGTATATTGGGCGTTACCCCTCCATGTTTGGATTTTCTTACTCTCACCCTAACAAATAAGGGGACTTCTGTAGTCAACCCCGTAACCAAGCTCATCCAAGGAGGTAATCGTTGGATTTCTTCCAAGAATTCCCTCTCTAAAGTTTCGGCAGAAGTCAAGATCGCCTCTAAATCGGCTTTACTGGAGATCCTTTTAATGATTTTTGTTCCACACTGGGAGAGAACATCCTCATCTATCTTTGCCGCTCTCTGGGTCACTACACATAGCCCTACTCCAAACTTTCTTCCTTCACTTGCAACGGTCTTTATTATTTCTGAACAGATAGTTTTTTTGCCCGAGGGAACAAAATTGTGTGCTTCTTCAAGAACTATTAAAAAAGGAGGCACTTTTCCTAGCATTCTTGCATAGAATAGGTCCTTTATAAGCCTGTTTACAATAACTTCTTTCAACCATTGCGGAGTTCCTCGCAGATTGATGATGCTAGCTCCCCCAATTCTTACAATTTCTTCTAAGGACACCGGCGTTTGTGTGAAAATCTCGGGAGCGATTACTTGTTCCAACATCGCAATAACTTCCCATTTTTCGTCGTTTTCGTCCTTTTTAATTTCCTCTTTTAGCAAGTTGAGGTCAAATTCTCCTTCCAGCCTATCGATGGCTTCTGCAATGATTCCGATATGCTTGCCCTTTAGTTCGTATGGGAGAAGTTCGAGTATCTCATTTAGTGATAAATTATATCCCCTTAGTTGTAATTTTTTATCGGCAGTTGGAGCAATATTTGGGTCTGGAGCATAAACTATGATGTTCTTATATCCCTTTGGTGAGATATTAAAATAGTCCATAGCATTTAAGTCCTTTTCATCGTCGTTGGGATACTTTAGGGTATAGTATTCCCCATGAGGGTCAAAAACTATCACGGGTATTTCTTTGTCTAAAAGTTCCTCAATGATGATGCCCACATCATAGCTTTTACCTCCTCCACTCTGCGCTAGAATTGCTATATGCCTAGTTGTAAAGGTGTTCACGTCTAAATATACGGGAATTTTTTCTGCTCTCTCTAGAAAACCATAAAAAATTCCTTTTTTTGGATCTCTAATTAATTTAAGGAAATTTATCATATCTTCTCTTTTTGCTAAGTATAGGGGAGTTTTAGGCTTCAATGGTCTCCTGAGTTTTTGTATAACGCCATCTTCTAGATAGCCTATGATGTTTGCCTTGCCTATCGTGACTTCTTTTCCTTCAAAAATTCCAGAGAACATCTCAATTACTTGCGCATATACCAAATTTTTCCCTTGTTTTGCTACGATATAGTCAGATTTTTCAACATTTCCCTGAACAATAAACTCAAATTCACTTAATTCTGTTTTGCTACCAATTTCTCCAATTTTCTTCATATTTTAAACCA
>CAZSVW010000030.1:2354-10457 GCA_964610485.1 Candidatus Hydrothermarchaeota archaeon
GAGGTATGTCCCAAGTGTGGATATCTGCTCTGCCCATACTGTGGAGCTTGCAGATGTACTTTGGGAGATGAAGAAGCTCCCTTGGTATTCTATATGCGTAGGGTTTATGAAGACCTTCTGAAGGGGAGGATAAAATAATGATAGTATGGGTCTATTGGGTAGTGAGCCTAACTATAGTTACCTATATGAGTGCCTATATCGTAAGAAAATATAGGGATTATGGTTTTGCAGCACTTGTGGCTTTCTATTCTATTTATCTAGGAGCTTCTCAGATTCTGGCAAGTAGGATAGCCGTGTTTGACCTCGGCTTTTTCAAATTTTTTGCACCATCTGCGGTTTTTATTTATCCATTCATAGCCCAAGCGATAGATATGATAAATGAGATATATGGTAGAAAGAAAACCCATCTCGCTATTTTCATAGCTTTCATAACTCAAGTTCTCCTTATAGTTTTTATAGTTATGGTAAACACCCTCGAGCCAGCACCTTTTTTTAAGTTTGAAAAAGCTTGGAAAAGTCTATTCGGCTTGAGTATAAGAATAACATTAGCAAGCTGGATATCTTTTCTAATCTGCCAGAATTTAGATGCAATAATTTTTTCGAGCTTAAAGGAGAGATTTAAATTGAAAGAGGAAGCCTTTATTGGAAACAGGATATTGAATCCATATGTGTGGTTGAGGAGTTCTATAAGCGATTTGGTAGATTTAACGTTGGATTCAATCATATTCGTAACTTTAGCTTTTTATGGGGTTGCACCGGTTGTACAATTGATAATTGGTCAGATAGTAAGTAAAAACATAGTAGGTTTCTTAGATAACCCTTGGTTTGTTTGGTATAAAAGCATGCTTGAAAAGTATTAATATCCCTTGCTCTCGAGAAAAATTTTTTTGCTTGAAAATGATTAGACAACCGATAGTTTCTGTTCTGGGGCATGTTGATCATGGAAAAACAACATTGCTAGATAAGATTAGGGGGACGGCGATCGCCCAAAGAGAGGCAGGAGGAATAACCCAGCATATAGGGGCTACAGAGATTCCGATCGAAGTTGTTGAGAAAATATGTGGTAGTTTAATCAAGAAGCTAAAAATAAAGATAAAATTGCCGGGGTTACTCTTTATAGATACCCCCGGTCATGAGGCATTCACTACTCTCAGGAGAAGAGGGGGAGCTATTGCCGATTTGGCTATACTGGTAGTTGATATAAATGAGGGTTTCAAACCACAGACTTATGAAGCTCTCAATATATTGAGGAGTTATAAAACTCCCTTTCTTATCGCTGCAAATAAAATTGATAAAATACCCGGATGGAGACCTAGGAAAGATTCTTCTTTTATTGCATCGTTAAATTCGCAAATAGATGAAGTTAAGTTCAAGCTTGATGAGAAGATATATGAGCTGGTTGGAAAACTGCATGATGAAGGGTTTCAGGCCGAGCGTTTTGATAGGATTCAGAGGTTTGAAAGACAGGTTTCTATAGTCCCAATTAGCGCCATGACTGGAGAGGGTATTCCAGAATTATTAATGGTAATCCTGGGATTAGCCCAAAAATTTTTGGAGGAGAGGCTTGAAATTGGGGAAAAGATTCCAGCTAAGGGAACAATTTTGGAAGTTAAAGAGGAGAGGGGACTTGGAGTGACTATAGATGTGATAATATATGATGGAAGGATAGAAAGGGGGGATACTATTCTAGTAGGGGGAAAGGAAGGTGTAATCCAAACCAAGGTTAGGTCATTGTTAAAACCTAGACCTCTAGATGAAATAAGAGACCCAAGGCATAGATTTATCCACGTTAAACAAGCTTATGCCGCATGTGGGATAAAAATAGCGGCTAATAATCTAGAGTACGCTGTAGCCGGTGCTCCAGTTAGGGTAGTTAAGAAGCATGAAGATATAAAGAAAATAGAGAGAGAAATCCTCTCTGAAATGGAAGAGGTAAAAATAGAGACAGACAAGATAGGAGTAGTAGTTAAAGCCGATACGCTTGGCTCGCTTGAAGCTTTAATTAAGTTGCTTGAAGAGGAAAAAATTCCGATTAGAAGGGCAGATGTTGGTGATATCTCCAAGAGGGATATAATTGAAGCCGAAACTGTGAGGGAAAAAGATAAAAGTAGGGGGGTGATCCTGGGATTTAACATAGGTGTTTCTAAGGAAGCAAAAGAGAGAGCAAAAGTTAGCGAGGTACCCGTTATTATTGGAAATGTGATATACAAAATAATAGAGGATTACAAAGAGTGGTTGTATGAGGAGATAGAAAGAAAAAGAATGGAAAAATTCGAAAAACTAACCAAGCCTGCAAAAATAATGGTGCTTCCCGGTTTTGTATTTAGAGCGAGTAAACCTGCAATAGTGGGAATCGAAGTGGTAGAGGGTAAGATAAAGCCGGGATATAAACTTATGAATAGTAGGGGAAAAATTGTGGGGAGTATAAAGGGTATACAGGAGAGAAATCAAAATTTGTCAGAAGCTTCTAAGAATATGAAAGTTGCAATTTCTATAGATGGGGGCGTAGTAGGCAGGAATATTCATGAAGGGGATATTTTATATACCTTTATCAACGATAGGGAATTAGAACTATTGGAGGAAGAGTTTAGAGATAAGTTAGATGAAGGGGAGCTGGAACTTATAGATGAAATTAGGAGGTGCAGACTTGCAGAAGCTAGTAATCTCTGACCCGGAGAGTGGTAGAGCTTATAATATAGAGTTGGACGAAGCCAAAGCTAAGATTTTCATAGGGAAAAAGATAGGAGAAGTTGTAGATATATCTCCGATAGGCTTGGCTGGATATAAGGTGGAAATTACAGGGGGTACAGATAAAGACGGTTTTCCGATGAGGAAGGATGTACATGGGAGGGGAAGAGTGAGGGTTCTACTTTCTTCGCCTCCATGCTATAGGCCAAAGGAGAAGGGAGTAAGAAGAAGGAAAACTGTGAGAGGCAATGAAATAAGTCAAGATATAGTACAAATAAACGTTAAGATTGTTAAAAAAGGAAAAAAAAGTATAGAAGAGGTGTTTGGAGCTGGCAAAGAAAAGACTGGTTCCTGATGTTAATATAGGAATGGTGGGTCATGTAGATCATGGAAAAACAACATTGACTAAAGCATTAACTGGTGTTTGGACAGATAGACATAGTGAAGAAATAAAGAGAGGGATTTCTATAAGGTTGGGATATGCTGATGCGGTTTTGAGAAAGTGTCCTGTATGCGAGGAGCCCAAATGTTATACAGTTTTAGAGAAGTGCAAGCATTGCGGTTCAAAAACCGAACCGATAAGGATGGTATCTTTTGTAGATTCTCCCGGCCATGAGACATTAATGGCAACTATGCTTAGTGGAGCCGCATTGATGGATGGTGCAATTTTGGTTATTGCAGCCAATGAGGAATGCCCCCAGCCCCAAACTAAAGAACATCTAATGGCACTTGACATAATAGGGGTAAAAAATATAGTCATAGTGCAAAACAAGATAGATTTAGTACCAAAAGAGAGAGTTCTTGAAAATTATAGCGAGATAAAGAAATTTATCGAGGGAACTATCGCAGAAGGTTCTCCCATTATCCCCATGTCGGCCCAGCATGGTGTTAATTTGGACGTGCTGATACAGGAGATTTTAAATAAGTTTCCATCACCGAAAAGGGACCCAAAAAAGCCAGCCAGGATGTATGTTGCAAGGTCATTTGATGTAAATAAACCCGGCACCCTACCAGAAGATTTGAAAGGGGGAGTATTGGGAGGGTCATTGATACAGGGAAAATTGAAGGTTAAGGATGAGATAGAAATAAGACCGGGGATAAAGGATAATAATAGGTATAAGCCGTTGACTACGAAAGTTTCTTCACTAGTCCACGGAGGTAGAACGGTCAGGAGCGTTACTCCGGGAGGTTTAGTGGGAATAGGAACTACACTTGACCCAGCTCTTACTAAGTCGGATGCTCTCTCCGGCTCTCTCGTTGGACTCCCCGGCACACTTCCGGAGACCCTATATGAGTTTACATTGGAGATACACCTACTACAGAGAGTAGTTGGTACTAAGGAGGAATTGGAAGTTGAGAAAATTAAAACAGGTGAGCCATTAATGCTAAGTGTGGGTACTGCAACTACGGTGGGAGTAGTAACAAGTGCTAGAGATGAAGTTGCAGATATAAAGCTTAAACTTCCAGTATGTGCAGAAAAAGGTTCGAGAGTTGCAATTAGCAGAAGAATCGGTGCAAGGTGGAGATTAATAGGGTATGGGACAATCTTATAAGGTTATTCTTGATTCAAATTTTTTGATGTTGCCTTTTCAATTTAAGACAGACATATTTGCTGAGTTGGATAGAATTCTGGATGTAGACTATAAAATTTTTGTAACTAGAAGCGTTATAAATGAACTGAAAAAATTAGCTAAAAGTAAGGGTAAGGAAAGGATGATAGCAAAAGCTGCGATTAAGTTGGCTGATAGATTTGAGGTAATTGAGGATGAGGGAGAGACCGACAACTCACTTTATGCTCTCTCTTCACCCACCACAATTATCTGTACTAACGATAAAAATTTAAAGGAGAAGATTAGAAAAAAAGGCTCACCAGTTATATATCTGAGACAAGGTAAATATCTCGTACTGGAAGGTCAGTTAGTGTAGGAGATGATGGAAATGTTGGTGTATTTGGCACTTGGGTTAAGTTTGCTCGCATTGGGGGTGGCGGGATACCTTGCAACTTATATATTGAGGCAAGACCCCGGGGACGAAAAAATGGTTTCCATATCCAATGCAATAAAAGAGGGGGCAATGGCATATTTGAATAGGCAGTATAGGACTATCTCGATCTTTGCAGTGGTTTTGGCTGTAATTTTGGCCGTGGCTCTAAAACATCCGGAATATCCTAGGTATGGTTTGTATATAGCTTTTGGATTTATTGTAGGATCAACCTTTTCTGCTCTCGCTGGGTATGTAGGTATGAATATCACGGTTAGGGCTAACACCAGAACAGCAAATGCTGCAAAAAAAGGATTAAATGACGCCCTAAAAATAGCATTTAAAGGAGGGGCAGTTACTGGATTGACTGTCGTTGGATTGGGATTGCTTGGTGTTTCTGTGTTTTATATATTATTTAAGGATCCCATGCTAATTGTAGGATTTGCATTTGGGGCATGCTTAATTAGCTTATTTGCGAGAATAGGTGGAGGAATATATACAAAGGCTGCAGACGTGGGGGCAGATTTAGTAGGTAAAGTAGAGGCAGGGATTCCGGAAGACGATCCCCGTAATCCAGCGGTTATAGCAGATAATGTGGGGGACAATGTTGGTGACTGCGCTGGTATGGGTGCAGATTTATTTGAAACGTATGCAGTGACGGCAATCGGAGCAATGTTGCTGGGAAGCTTCTATGGGAAGGACCTCGTACTCTATCCATTGGCTATAGGTGCAGTTGGGATACTTGCTACACTTGTTGGTATACCCTTCGTAAAAGCAAAAGGAAAGAGGATAATGGCGGCTCTTTACCAAGGACTACTTGTAGCAGGTTTAGTTTCTGCTATACTGTTGTATTTAGTAACTAAAGAAATGGGATTAGGAATGGAACTTTATCTATGCGCTTTGATAGGGTTGCTCATAACGGTCGCTTTGTTTGCAATTACCGAGTATTATACTTCGAAGAGCTATAGACCGGTGAAGACGATCGCTCAGGCTTCTCAAACAGGTGCAGGCACAAATTTGATTGCAGGAATTGCGGTAGGTTTAGAAAGTACCGCTCTACCTGCTATTGTGATATGTGCTGGAATACTCCTTTCCTACCAGTTAGCTCAACTTTATGGCATTGCTATAGCTGTAATGGCAATGCTCTCTCTCACGGGAATGATAGTTACTCTGGATTCATATGGCCCAATAACCGACAATGCTGGGGGAATAGCAGAAATGGCAGGGTTACCTGAGGAAGTTAGAGAGATAACAGATTCCCTCGATGCGGTAGGTAACACCACTAAAGCAGTTACTAAAGGTTTTGCGATAGGTAGCGCTGCTCTTGCCGCTTTAACATTTTTTGCAGCCTATGTCCAAGAGTTGCTTAGAGTGGGAGGAGTTAATACCATAGAGTTTGATATTGGAAACCCCTATGTGCTGATAGGATTGTTCATAGGAGGAGTTATACCTTTCCTCTTCAGTTCACTCGCGATAAGAGCAGTAGGTAAGGCTGCTTTTGAGGTAGTTAACGAGGTAAGAAGACAGTTTAGAGAGATAAAGGGAATAATGGAAGGTACTGCAAAGCCCGAATATGGAAGATGCGTGGATATTGTTACCAAAGCAGCTCTAAGAGAGATGGCATTTCCAGGGCTGTTGGCCGTGATTTCTCCGGTGGTAGTAGGTTTACTACTCGGACCTCTTGCTTTAGGAGGATTGCTTGTAGGTTCTATAGTAACGGGATTTCTATTGGCTTTGCAGATGGCCAATGGTGGCGCCGCATGGGACAATGCAAAGAAGTTCATTGAAGAGGGTAAATTTGGAGGAAAAGGAAGCGATGCTCATAAGGCTGCAGTAGTTGGAGATACCGTAGGAGACCCGCTCAAAGATACAGCAGGCCCTGCGATTAATCCATTGATCAAAGTCATGAATACTCTGGCATTGATATTTGCTGCTCTTATAGTTACGTTGCATCCCTTGTAAAAGGAGGTCGGGATTATATACAAGCTAGTAGTGCTTAAAGATTTGGTGAGAGTTCCGCCATATAGGTTTGGAGAACCCTTAGAGGAAGTAGTACAGGATATCCTCAGGGTAGGATATCAGCATAGAGGGAGATATGAAGGAGGGTATGAGGGGAAGTTGGATAAAGATCTGGGAGTAATATTGGCAATTACGAAGATAATAGAAATAGGAGATGGAAGGGTCATACCAGGAGATGGGGCTTCGTACCATTATGTCACTTTTGAAGCTCTCGTATTCTATCCAGAACTTCAGGAAATAATAGATGGAGAAGTGGTGGAGATAGTAGATTTTGGTGCGTTCGTTAGAATTGGCGCACTGGATGCTCTGATCCACGTTTCCCAGATAACTGATGATTATATTGTATACGATGAGAAACGTGGCGCCCTAATAGGAAAGGAGACAAGGAAAGTACTTGAGGTGGGAGACAGGGTAAGAGGAAGAATAGTTGCAGTTAGTTTAAATCCTGAGAAACCTAAAGAGAGTAAAATAAATTTAACAATGAGACAACCGGGTTTAGGAAAGTGGGAGTGGATAATAGAGGAGATAGAAAAGAAAAAGAAAAAGGGGACTAGCAAATGAAAGAAAAAGCATGTAAACAATGTAAAAGGTTGACCAAATTGGATGTCTGTGAAATTTGCAAATCTCCCACTTCGGAAAGTTGGCTTGGATATGTAAATGTGCTAGACCCTGAGAAATCTGAAATAGCTAAGAGGCTAGAAATAAAACTTCCTGGGAGATATGCCCTCAGGGTGAGATGAAGTACGTTCTGCCTGCGAGGTATAGGGAAGAATTCAGAAAACCTTTGGGTGAAATCTTTACCGATATTAAGGAGATATCACTCAAAGAAAGAAGAGTTATTGTGGTTGGAGATGTAACTTTCTGGAATCTCAAGAAGAGAGGCGTTAGTCCATTTTTAGCGGTGGTAGACCTGAGAACACAACGTAAAAGAATGAAGTTAAATTTAAGGGGAACCATAAAGGTTAAAAACCCTCCTGGAAATATAACAATGGAGCTTTGGGAGAGTATTAGAGAGGGAATGAAAAGCGGAGGAATAATTGTGGTTGAGGGCGAGGAAGACTTGGCGGTCATCCCATGTATTCTCGAAGGTAGGAGCGGAGATATTATACTCTATGGTCAGCCAAATCGAGGTGTAGTTAAAGTAGAGATTAATAAGGAAAGTAAGGAAATTGCAAAGAAATTACTAAGTTTAATGGAGCGTGTGGACAATGAAATTTGAGGTAATTGAGGAAAAGGAGAATCCGTTGCTTGAGAGGAAAGAGATAGTTGTTAGAGTGATGCACGACGGAGCAACACCTAGTATTAAAGAGATAAGAGAAAAACTATGTGCTCAAATGAGCTTAGATAAGGACAGTACAATAGTTGACAATGTAAAGTCGAAGTTTGGAATGAGGGAGAGCATTGCCTTTATAAAGG
>CAZSVW010000031.1:0-10429 GCA_964610485.1 Candidatus Hydrothermarchaeota archaeon
TGCCGGTGTGATAGTGGTTTTGGTTGGGATATGGAGGTGGAAGGGGAGGAAGAGGAGAGAGGAGTAATTTTTAATATCCAACGAAATCAGAGATGGGAAGTATGTGTACCTTAAGATGTATAGAGTGTGGTGAGGTTTTCTCTCCTACTGAGACTATCTATACTTGCAAGAAATGCGGCGGATTGCTCGAAGTAGTTTTAGAGCTAGATGAAATAAAGGTAAAAAAAGAAGAACTTGGAAAAAGAAAATTCGGAGTATGGAGATATAAAGAATTTCTTCCAATTGACAAAGAAACAAAGATAATATCATTAGACGAGGGAGGAACTCCCCTTTACAAAGCTAAAAACCTGAGTAAAAAACTTGGAATTAAACTATTTGTAAAGAACGAAGGAGCCAATCCTACTGGAAGTTTTAAAGATAGGGGTATGACCGTTGGAGTTACCAAAGCTATAGAATTAGGAGCAAGCTCTGTGGGTTGCGCCTCTACCGGGAATACCTCAGCCTCACTTGCAGCTTATGCGGCTAAAGCTGGTATTGGATGTTATGTCTTACTTCCCGCAGGAAAAATAGCCTTAGGAAAACTTGCTCAAGCAATATTACACGGTGCTAAAGTCATTGGAATAAGAGGAAACTTTGATGACGCTCTAAGGTTAATAAGAGAAGCCTGCGAAAAGTTCAATATATATTTATTAAATTCTGTGAATCCTTGGCGCTTAGAGGGTCAGAAGACTGAAGCTTACGAGATAATAGAACAGCTCGACTATGATATTCCAGACTGGACGGTCGTACCGATGGGGAATTGCGGAAATATTTCTGCCATATGGAAGGGTTTCAAAGAATTTTTTGAATACGGATTAGTAGATGTTCTTCCTAAAATGGCAGGAATACAGGCGGAAGGTGCTTCTCCAGTGGTAGAAGCTTTTAAAAAGGGAAAAACGAAAATCTGTCCCATTTCAAATCCTGAAACAGTAGCTACAGCAATAAGGATAGGAGCCCCCGTCAATGCCCCAAAAGCTTTGAAAGCTTTGAGAGAGTCTGGAGGGTATGCTGAGAGGTGCTCTGATGAAGAGATAATAAATGCTCAAAAACTTTTAGCCAGAGAGGAAGGAATAGGGGTAGAACCCGCTTCCGCTACATCTATAGCTGGGGTGATCAAGCTGATTAGAAATGGGATAATTGATAAAGGAGATAAGGTGGTATGCGTAGTAACGGGGCATGCATTAAAGGATCCTGAAATAATTTTTGAAAAATATGAGAAACCCATTGAAATAGAAGCAAACATGGAAGCTTTAAGTAATATTATTGCACAATAATAGATTGATGGTGGTATAATGGTCGTTGGGGTATGCATGATAAATGTCGAATTAGGTAGAGAAAAAGAAATTCGTAACAAACTAATTAAAATAGATGAAATTAAAGAACTAATTCACGTATTTGGAGAATACGATTTCATAGCTATCATAGAAACTACGGGGTTAAAAGCTCTGAATGATATCGTAGACAGAATAAGAACAATAGACGGAGTGATCGCAACTAGGACGATCATTGGTGCAGAGTTTTGATATACTTATATGCACTTATCGCTGCTACGCATGCTTCTCCGACAGCTTTTGCTATTTGAAAAGGTTGCCCTGTAACATCTCCAGCGGCGAATATCCCCTTGATATTGGTCTCCATGTTTCTATCCACTTCTATAAACCTATTCTTTATATCTATCCCGGCCCTCTGGAATACCTCGATGGCGGGGGCTTTCCTACCTAGAGCCACGAAAACGCCCTGAACGGGGAGAGTTTTTTCTTCATCTCCCGTCTTTATTATGACCCCCTCGACGACTTCCTCTCCCACTATTCCCTTTATTTCTCCCTGGACTATCTTTCCCCTCTCTTTGAACCTCTCAATTAAGACCTTGTCCGCATTTATTTGTTTTGGAGCAACTAAGGTGACCTCACTACATAACTCCGAAAGATAAAGTGCCTCATTGAATGCCTCATTCTCATTTCCTATTACTACAACCCTCTTCCCTTTGAAAAGAGGTCCATCACATGTTGCACAATAGCTCAAACCCCTACCTATAAATCTGTCTTCTTGTATCCCCAGTTCTTCCGGTATTTTAACTGGCTTAGCCCCTACAGCAATTATAATCGCCTTTGCTTCATAATCCCCCTTATTGGTTAAAACAATTTTTTTGTGCCCTTCGATTTTAAGTTCCTTCACTGGTTCAAAAGTTCTTATATCTGCACCAAATTTTTTTGCTTGTTTTTCAATTTTCTGCATTAATTCTATTCCGCTTATACCTTCAGGAAATCCCGGATAATTTTCAATGAGGGGCGCTATACCCGTACTTCCTATAGGTAACTCCGCCTCTAAAACCACATTATCTATTCCTTTTCTGCAGGCATATATGCTTGCAGTTAGTCCAGCAACTCCTCCACCTATTATGACCAAATCCCTCTTCTCGTTCATAGTGTATTACCTTTTACCATATACTATTTTTACTTTTCCAAAGCTCTCACACAAGATACATAAGAAGCAATGGTATGGAAAAGTAAAATGATTTATCCTAAAATTGTGATAGGGGTATATGAAAAATGAGAATCGTAGCCGTAGCAGATATACACGAAGGACTAAATTTCCCTTATAGGATAGATACCAATATCGGAGTATCCGAGAGAGCACTTGACATCCACAACAATTTTGTTAGAGCCTCCAAATATGCAATAAAAAATAATGCAGACTTATTCGTAATCGTTGGAGACTTATTTGAGAGACCGCACGTTGCACCCATATTCAGGGAACTTATCCGTAGAGATGTAATCGAGCCCCTGGGCAGAAATGGGATAAAGGTATGGATAATAGCTGGTAACCATGACCAACCGAGAAATTTTGAAAGATGCTCATCAATAGAAGATTTCAGAGGATATCCTCATGTAGAAGTATTCAGAAAACCCGCAATTAGGAGAATTGGAGAAGATTGCTATATAATACTTCCGTATCTCCATCCAGAACAGATTGTTGGATGGATAGAAGAAAAAATTGGTAAAGAAATACCAAGCGAACAAGCATATGAAGTTGCCCAGAGGGCTATTGCACAATGGCTAAGGAGGAGATGTGAAGAATGCAAGGGAAATAAAATAATGTTTGCACATTACTATATCCAACACCACAGGCTAAGGTTAACTGAAAGTTTGTATTCAGTTGTCTTGCCGGGAGAGTTCAAGCTTGAACCACATGTTATCCCAGAAGTAAATTTAGCTGTTTTTGGGCACGTACATCTACACCAGAAATTAAAAACACCAAATTCTGATGTGGTATATATAGGTTCTGTTGAGAGAATAGACTGGGGAGAAAAAGATGATACTAAGGGCTTCATTGAACTTAAACCCAATGGGAGTTATAAGTTTATCGAACTTCCCTGTAGGGAGATGGTCAAGATATCTATAGATATAGACGAAAAAGACAACCCTACATCCAAAATTCTAGAGTATATCCCTGAAAATATAGAAGAAAAACTTCTGAGGCTGGAAATAAAATTGCCTGAAGGAAAAAGAAATTTAATTGACGAAAGAGAAATAATAAGAAGACTAGATAAGTCTTTCCACTATGAAATAAGATGGAATCAAAAGAAAGAAGAAAAAATAGGTTTTATAGAGTATACGATGGACCCCATAGTACTTTTTAGGAACTTTGTGGAGTTCAATTATTCCGAGCATGGAAAGAAAAATGAAATATTGAAATTAGGGATTGAAATCCTAAATGAGGTGCTTAGATGAAACTGGATGACTTTTTCGAACAGCAAAAAACTAAATTAGAACTAGAATATCGTCCAAGAGGATTTTTGGTTAGAGAACTCGAACTTAAAAACTTTATGCGATATCTAGACAAAACCTGCATTAAATTCGACAAAAAGTTTATAGTTATAGTTGGAAAGACCGGGGCTGGAAAAACCTCACTACTCGATGCCATTACTTTTGCCCTATATAAGAGAACATCGAGAACCGACCTTTCTGGAGTTAAAATTGAGGACGTCTGTAAACCTGGAGGGTATGTGAAACTGAAATTCACTTCAGGGAACTCTGAATATGAAGTAGAGAGGGGAATAAAACATACAGGGCAGCCCTATTTAATTCTAAAAAAAGATGGCAGAAAAATAGAAGGAAAAATTCCAGAACTCGACCGAGAAATAGCCAACATCATAGGTTTAGATTATATCGGATTCAGGAACTCTACTTTCATAAGACAAGAAGAAATGAAAGAACTAGGCTCTGCAAAGGGTTCTGAAAGGCTAGAGATATTTCAAAAACTTTTTAGATTGGATGTATTTGAGAAAGCCAAGGAGATCGCGGATGAAAAATTGAAAGAAGTCAGCAGAGAAATATCACGGATAGAAGATATAATATCGCTAGAAAAATCAAGACTCGAAAAAGAAGAAAAGGAAATACCAAGGAGAGAGGAAGAAATAGAAGAATTAAAATCAAAGATTGCAAAAATAGAATATATATTTGAAAAAAAGAAAATAGAAGTTAAAAAATATGAAAAAGAACTTGAAGAGAAAAGAAAAAAATATGAAGAATTCATAAAACTAAAAACAAAATATGAAGAACTCAACAAACAATTTGAAAAAATAAAAAATGAAATTTTCGAAGCAGAAAAAAGAAAAAGAGAACTCGAATATTTATTAAAAAGAAAAAAAATATTAGAAACTGAAATTAGGGATATAGATAGAATTAAAGAGGATATAGAGGTACTGGAAAAAATTAAAAACGCAAAAGATGGTCTTTTAAGAGAAAAAAATATCTACAAAGACAATTTAAAGTCTATTATAGAGAAATACAGAAGAAAAAAATACAAAATAGCTTTAAGGATAGAAAAAGAAAAAAATCGAATCAAAAATCTGAAAACCAGCATAACCAAAGAAGAAGCATTTGATTTATTGAGAAACGAGGGCGCATTAAATGAGAGAATCAACAGAATTGATCTTGAAGTTGAATGGCTAAAAAGAAATGCAACATTACTTAGAAGATTATTAAAAGAAAAAGAAGAATCCAAACAAAAATTAAATCTAATAAAAAATAAGATAAAACTGATAAATGAAGATTGTTTTATTCTATCGGAAATAAAAAGAAATTTACAAGAGCTAGAAAGGGAGCTTCTACTGCTAGAGGAAGAGGAAGAAAAAGAAAAGCAAAAAAATATAGATAAAATAAAAAGAATCGACGAAGAAATAGAAAAACTTGGATTTGATCATGAAAAAGAAACCAGATTATCAAAATTACGTGAAATCTTGAAAGAAAAAGAAAGAAAAAGGAAAGAATATGAGGATATATTAAAAAAATTTAGCCAAATAGGAAATATAGACGATGAAATAAGAAAAAAAACTATCGAACTAAGAGATCTAGAAAGCAAAGTCTTAGGAATGTCGCATAAATATAAAGAAATGGAGAAAATTAAAGAAGAATATGAAAAAATTAAAATAAAAAATGAAAAACTAAAAAATGAAGAGAGAAAAATAGAAAATAACCTAATAAAGCTAAAAGAAGAAAAGAGAATAAAAGAAATAGAGCTGGAAAATAAAAAAACTGAAATTTTAAATTTAAAAAAAGAAATAGAAAAACTCAAAGATGAACTAAACAAGTTCAAGGAAAATGCAGAGATATATTCTCTGCTGAAAGAGAGAATTTTCCATAAACGGGGTGTAGTAATGCATGCATTGAATCAGCTTTTGCCGAACCTCGCAAGAGAAACCTCTGAAAATCTAATGGAATTGACAGATGGAAGATTCAATAGAGTTGAACTCATTCCATACGAGCAAAACAATCAATATGGCATAAGTATAAGAGTTTATGGTGTAGATGGAAGACCGCACGATGTTCAAGAGTTCAGTGGTGGAGAGAAAACCCAAATAAATGCTGCATTGAGATTTGCAATTGCAAGGGAACTCGCAAGCATGAAAGGGAGCTATAGTAGAATGAGAATATTATTTATAGATGAGGGGGACCTAGGATCACTCGATACTGAGGTCAGTAGAGAACTTTTTGTAAGAAAGCTGTTCAACATGGGGGAATTTTTTGATAGAATAATTTTGATAACCCATCTAACCGAAATTGCGGAACGCTTTGAGAGAAAGCTCAGAGTATATATGACCGAAGATGGCAGGTCTAAAGTAGAGGTACTGAGATGAAATGGGAAGAAATCATCGAAATATTCAAAAATAGCTTAGAGTTTGAAACGGACATAGAGATAAACTTTAAGAGATTTCTCCCTTACAAAGGAAAACCCAAAAACCTAATAGCTATCGATGGTTCATCTACTTTTATATGCGGTATTTCCACTCTATGGTTGGGCATAGTTAGGGTATGTGGACTATGCTATGGTCTATCTTCTGGCTTCGATCTGTTATGGTACGAAAAAAAAGAACACATGGAAGTGATATCCCCTCAAAACCCACCAAACCACATTCAAAGAAAAATTATCGAACATTACCCATCAATAGATAGAAAAATACTAATAAACGAAATTAGGAGAGCTCACGAAATTGAATTGACAAAAGAAATTGCAAAAAAAGTAGAAGATAGCATAATTGCCATGGATGGGGCATTAACAACTCCTTTTTTAAGTGAGTTGAAGGATGAAGTTTCCGAAATCTTAAACATTTGCAGAGAGAGGGGGAATATCCTAATAGGAGTATCTAAAGATTCGAGGACCCATGCTTTTAGCAGGGTCTTGACCGATGCTGAGCTTCTTGAAAAGAGGGGGAAAAAAGAAAGTTATGCTTATATCGAACTTCCTGAGAACTTTATGGAGAATAGCAGACCTCCCCTATATGGAAAGGCATACTTCGTCAAGCTCTTTCCTAAAGCACGGTGGTTTAGAATCGACATTGCAAGAGGTTCCCCAGATGAAATTTTTCCCCAATTGGCATGTTATGCGAAATCTAGGCTTTGCCCCGGATACATTTATCCGCTCGTTGAAGCACATAAATTTGCAGTGGAAATAAATAAAATTAGAGAATTTTATGAAAAAAAATTCCTTGAAAAAGCTGTAAAAGAAGGATTACCTATAGATAAACTCTTATTATGCATGACCAATGCTAAAGGAAAAAAAATATCAGATTTTCATACTTTTCTGGATGAAATATCGGAGTAGGGTGGAAAATATGGAGATAGGTCAAGTTGTTTCCGCATCTGTGCTTGATGGGATTGAAATTAAGTTAAATATAGAAAATCCAGAAAATTTAAAAGTAGGCTATCCGGTGATAGTAGAAGGAAAGGAATATAGATTCTATTGTGTTGTAGAAGATATATACACCCCAAAGTCCAAAGTAATCGAGAGAATCGCGGGATTGGAGCTAGAAAAAACCATACCCATTGAAGCGCATGAAACTCCATATGGAATTCCGCTTTCATGTAAGGCAAAACTTAAACCGATATGCCTTATAGATCGCAACAATAACCTACGGGAACCCGAAACTATTCCACCATATCTTGCAAAGGTAAGACTTGCCATTAAGGAAGATGTAGAAAAGGTTTATAGTCCAAGTGAGAAGACTCTGCCGCTTGGAAATCTAAGAGGAGTAAAATTTGAGGTCGGTGTGGATTTTGAGAGACTTACCGAAAAGCCTTTTGCAATTTTTGGAAGAACCGGAGTGGGAAAAAGCATCCTATGCAAGATAGTATGCAACTCTATAATAGCAAAGGATGTTGGAAGCGTGTTCATATTTGACATGCATCAGGAATATGGGACTTTCTCTAAAACCGACAATACCCCTGGACTAAAATATTTCTTCCCCGACAAAGTTGAGGTATTTACTTTAGACCCCGAAGAAAATAAAGAAGCGTTTCCTTTTTTGATAGACCAAAAGAATATCTCACCATCAGACATAATTGTGGCATTTCAAGACTTGTCTGAAAGTATGATAGATGCTCTATATGTTATAGAAAGAAAAAGAGGAGAAAAAGACTTAGTAACTGCTATAAAAGAAGCAGACCCTGATGAATATGCAGATAAGATACACACAAGCAGTCTTCTCGCACTTAAAAGAAGAATAGAGAGATTAAAAAGATTTAAATTTATTAAACCTTGCGTGAATGATAGTTTCTCGTATATACTATCATTAATAAGAACAAAAAAAAGCATCGTTTTGGATTTTGGAAGATACGGAACAAACCAGATGGCATATTTATTCATAGCTAATATAATTGCGAGGAGATTATATTCGATATATACAGAAAGTCCAAAAACCTTACCCAAATTAATTCTATTCCTTGAAGAGGCTCATAAATTTCTAGATCCGAAAATATCCAACTATACAATATTCGATAAGCTAGCAAGAGAAACGAGAAAATTTAATTTAATACTCGCTATTGTAGATCAGCGGCCATCAAATATAGATGAGGATGTGAGAAGTCAGCTCGCAAACAGGCTTATTCTTTCTCTAAAAGAGCCGAATGACGTATCTGCCTCACTGAGTGGAGTGCCAGATAGACCTACTTGGGAGAGGATCGTATCCACGATGCCTCCGAGAAATGTCCTGCTAATCGGGGATGCAATTGCCATACCCACAGTTGTAGAGGTATTGGAATATACCATACCCAATATGAAAAGGATACTCTTGGAGTCAAAGCTGAGTACGGAAGAAATCAACAGAATAGTTGAACGAATTGATGATATCTTTTAAAATGTTGTATCTCAAGTATTTCCCCTATAATCCCAGACCATTCCAAGACGAATTGATGGACAGAATTTTTATGTCAAATATTATGCTGTGTGAGGCTCCTACTGGTTCTGGGAAATCTATCGCATCCCTTTGCTCTTTTCTGGCCGACAAAAAAGAGGAGGAGAAGATAGTAGTCCTAACTAGGACCAAATCACAGGCAGATATTTACTTAGGAGAAATAAAAAAAATATCCGAAAAAATCAAGAAAACTATAAGTGCTGTACATCTCGTATCGAAACAAGAAATATGTCCTAAATTGAAGTATAGCGATATAACTTATGAAGAGTTCAACCAATTATGCAGAGTTAGTGAATGCGAGTATAGGGATAGGAACGATTGCCCATATATCAAACTCCAGAAAAAATTGCCACGTGCGGAAGTGATAGTAGCTTCCTATAACTATCTCTTATATCCACCGCTTAGGGACTACTTTCTTGACAGGGCAGAAACTACTCTAGAAAACCTGATGGTAATAGTTGACGAGGCTCACAATTTGCTCAACTTGGATATTCTAGGAAGAAAAATCAAGGAAAAAACTGTGAAACTGGCAGAAAAAGAACTTAAAGAGAGAATACCTCTCAGGAGAATTTTTAAAGGGGAAGATTCTATGATAGATATCTCCGGATGGATTGAACCAGAAGAAATAAGATACCTATATGAAATGGGAACAGAAATCCTAAAAGAAAAAAAGATATCTTTCACTTTCAGAACAGCATGTTTTTTCTTAAATGCATATAAATTAAGGTATAATGAGAATTTTATGATTTACCGCCAAAATGGGGAAATATTTCTCAAGCCTATTTTTCCTTCAAAATTGATAGAACCGCTCATCTACTGCAAAAAACTCCTGTTGATGAGCGCAACCTTGTCTCCGATAGAGGGATACGCAACGCTCTATGAGCTTGAAAAAGCTGAAGTCTATTCGATGCCTAACCTATTTCCAAAAGAAAACAGAAGGTATTTGGTGATTAGATCTGGTTTAAACACGAGGCTTGAATCTAGAGACGCGATGCTGTGGAAAAAATATGCAAAGACCATCGAGGAGATTTATAAATCCACTCCAAGAATAACGCTGGTATTTTTTCCTTCATATGAAATATTAAAAGAAGTTCATTCTTTTGTTAATTCCAATGTTTTTATTGAACCTAAAGAAAACAAAGAGCTTAAAACTCTTATTGAAAAGATAAAAAATGAGAAAAAAGCTCTTCTTTTCGCAGTATGCGGTGGAAAATTATCTGAAGGAGTAGAGTTCACGATAGATGGCTCGAGTATCGTAAAGACTATAGTGATAGCGGGTCTTCCTTTTCCCGTTCCTAATTTTGAACTTGAACTTAAAAGAGAACTATATGATAGAAAATTCGGGTATGGTAGGGGATATTTTTTCTTACACGTTTTACCTATGGTTAACAAAACACTACAAGCTACGGGGAGAGCTATACGAAGCGCAAACGACAGAGCAGTAGTGGTATTCTTGGACGATAGACTCGAGCACTATAGATATTTTCCCCAAGAAATTAGGGAGGAGCTAGAACTCGTTGAAATAGAAAAGATTAGAGAAAAAGTTGAAGAATTCCATAAAACTTATGCATAGGTTGAGGGGATAAAATATAGAATTGAGATGACAGTCAGAGAAAGGTCTGCGGGGGTTGTTATCTTTCGATTGAACTCGGATATAAAATATCTCCTATTAAAATATGGTCTTGGACACTGGGACTT
>CAZSVW010000032.1:0-10367 GCA_964610485.1 Candidatus Hydrothermarchaeota archaeon
ATTAAAAAGCATTTAAATTTTTCTTTTACACCAGCTTCGTCAAAAATGGCTATAGCTGGATGTTCATGTGCGGTGATAATGAATTTATCTTCGGTCTTTGTTGGCAGCTGGTGTCCATGGATAAAGAGATATTCTCCTATCTCAAGTTCCTCATGTAGGGGTATTTCAAATTTTTTTGTAATGCGTATTATAAAATTGTCATGGTTCCCTTTTACTACATCTATAGCGTTGAAGTTTTTTTTCAAAAAGGAGAACATTTCTCCAACTTCTTTAAACTCGTGGTAACTTGTCTCTGAAAATTCATGTTTTACATCACCATTAATGATAATCCTATCTGCATTTTTTATTTCTATTATTCTTTCAATAGTTTCTTTTTCTCTCTTAAATTGAATTTTTGGAATATAAATTCCATGTTCAGCCATTATTCCTTCGTATCCTAAGTGTAAATCTGCTATCACGATAGCATCCAGAGATTTTATATAAATTGCAGGATAGCATTGTATGATTTCAATGTCGGTCATTAAAAATATATACCTCAAATAAGCAAATTAAATACTACTATGACAAATATTGTCAAGCGAGGAAAGGAAAGAAAAGGAAAAACTAAAGAAAAATTGCTAGAGGAAAAATTTATAGAAAAACTCGTAGAGGATGAGCTTTCGAACAGGGAATAAGCTAGGGAATATACTCTGAACTCACTACTTTCCTAATTTCTTGTGCTATTTTTTTTCCTATTCCCCTGACTTCAGAAAGTTCATCTTCAGTTGCTGTGAAAATATTTTCTACAGTCTTAAATTTCTCTAGAAGCCTTCTTGCTAGTGTTAAGTTGATGAAGGGGAGTCCAGCTACTATAAATTCCTGCATCTCCTTAAGACTTCCCAATTTTTTCTCATGTCTTATCTGGGGAATTTTATCTTTTTCATGTTCTCTCCTTACTATGTTGGCTATTAGAGACGCCGTCTCTTTTTCATTCTTTGTAAATATGATGGGTACTCCAATATCTATAGCGATCGAGATTAGAGCCCCCATTATAGCATTTGGATGGATGTCTCTTTTTGTATAAAGACCCTCCCCTTCAATTATTATGAGGGGCTTTTTGAAAGTTTTTTTCATCCTTATTGCTTGGTCAAGTAGCCTGCCATCCACTATAGATTGGAGGAAGTCAGAAACGCTCTTTCGTTCTATACCTATATTCTCCCCAATGATATAGTCACCTACCGGGAGTTTTTTTGGTTTGGATATTACCCCATAATTGATTAACTCCCTCGGAATCGATGATGCCAGCTCTCTAGAATCTACATATATATAATATTTCGCTTCGACGAAATCGTGTAGGTTTCTCTGTTTAATTTCCATTCTACTTGAAAATTTACTCTTAATTGAGTTGAGTATTTCTCTCATTTTCTTTTCTTTGTGATAGCTACTCCAGTAGAATGCTTCATCTCTAGTATTTTCAGTTATCAATACAATTACTCTGCCCATTTCACCTCTTCCAGTCCTACCCCTTCGTTGTATTGACCTAATTTCGCTTGGAATAGGCTCATAAAATATCACAATGTCAACTTTTGGTATATCTAATCCCTCTTCTGCAACAGATGTTGCAACTAAAACGTTGTATTCCCCTTTTTTGAATTTTTCTATGATTTCTAGTTGCTGTTTTTGTGTTAATCCCTTGTCTCCATCTCTAGAGCTTTGGCCTACAAATCTAACAGGCTTTATTCCCTCTATTTTTCCTAGTGCATCCACAATTTTCATAGAAGAGTCCCGATATTGGGTAAATACAATTATTTTTTTTCCTTTCTCCTTTTTAATAATTTGTATTAGCTTTTCAAGTTTAGGATGATGAAATTCTTCGCTTAAATTTTCTGTAAGTCTTATAGCTCTCAAGAATCTCGAATCTTCAATAAGTTTTTTTGCCGTTTTTGATTTGCTTCTTTCCAATCTTTCAAAATATCTTTTTAGAGTTTCTAATCCCTGTGTTTCTAGTAACTCTAATGCATGTGCTAGATTTATGCATAGGGAAATAGAAATTAAAGCTGAATGAAAGTCTTTTCCATTTTTCTTTATGATTTCTTCTCTTATTTTTAGTAATTCTTTTTTGGAGGGCTTGTTGATTGTAAATCCCAGTTTTTTTATTTCTTTAATTTTTTCTTTTAGAATATCTTCAAGTAAATCTTTAATTTTCTTAAATTCTATGGGAAGCTTAACTCTAACCCATTCCACTTTTATTCCTTTGATGTATGGTCTAACATCCTTGTCTCTTTCTGTTCTGACTTCTATATTCTCTATAAATAGATTTTTGCATACCTCCCTTATTTTTTCTTCTTCTCCCCCAGGAGAAGCAGTAAGTCCAAGTATCAGGGGGTATCTAGAGGTTTTAATGTATTCTTTGGCTATGAAGGAGTAGGGATAGTCGCCGACAGCACGATGAGCCTCATCAAATATGAGTAAACTAATATTTTTTAGGTCATATTTTCCGGATATAATGTCATTCTCTATAACTTGTGGTGTTGAACAAATGATTTTTGCTTTTTTCCATAGCTCAGCTCTTTTTTCTGGTGGTACCGTGCCAGAAAAAGAGACTATTTTCTCTTCAGGAATTTTTAGAAATTCTCTAAATTTTAGCAGATGCTGGTTGACGAGAGGCCTCGTTGGGGAAAGCATCAATATTTTGCTTTCTGGATATTTCTCTAGTCTTTTGGCAGATAGCATTATAGCTATGACAGTTTTTCCTAAGGCGGTGGGTGCAACAACTAAGGTATTGCCTTTTTGTGCGCTTTTCACTATGTTTTCTTGATACAGTCTCTTTTCAAGTTTTTCTTCATTTAGCATTTTAATATCCAAAAATTCTATACTCTGGAATTCTCTGAAGAAGCATTCCCTCTATAGTGACTGGTTTGAGTTCATTTGCCAATCTTATCGCACGTTCTAACTTGTATTCGGATTCAGAAAATATTTCAAATAATATATCTCCCTCTTTTACTCTTTCACCCTTACTTACATGAAGTAGAATACCCGCTCCTTTATCTTTTGGAGCTCCGGCGGCTCTTGCAATCTTTACTAAGCTCTTATTTGAAAACTCAGTTATATATCCCCCCCTTTCTGCATAAACCTTCTCTCTATATTCACCGATAGGAACGTCACTCGAAGATATTTTTGGGTCTCCTCCCTGTGCTTCAATTATCTCTTTCATTTTTTTCAGAGCCTTTCCGTTTCGAATGTACTCTAGAGCAAGTTTAGCCCCCTCACCGTGTTTAGCTACTCCCCCAGCTTCTAGTAAGATCCCCGCAATACCTGTGGCCTTCTCTACGAAACTACTAGCTACCTCTTTACCCTCTAGCGCTTGCAATGCTTCTCTAGCCTCCAAAGCAGGTCCAATGGCCCTTCCTATCGGTTTCTCTCCATAAGTGATAACACATTCTACGTGCATTCCAAGTTTTTCTCCAAGTGCGATGAAGTCTCGGGCATATTTTCTTGCTTTTTCTATCGTAGGTACCTTTGTTTCTTTGCCCATTGGAAGGTCTATAACTACAAAATTAGCCCCTACTGCATATTTTTTTGCCATAACGCTACAGAGAGCCATGTAGTGGGGATCGATTGCAAGAGGATATTCTACATTTATGAATATGTCATCTGCAGGTGCTAGGTTTGCTCCTCCTCCCCATGCGATCATTCCATTTGTTTTATTGACTATTTCTTCCATCTCTCTTGCACTAAAAGTAACTGGGGCGAGAACCTCCATTATGTCAGCCGTGCCGCATGCCGAGGTTATCGCCCTTGAGGAAGTCTTTGGGATAGTTAATCCGGCAGCAGCAACTATTGGCACGATTAATAAAGTGATTTTATTTCCCGGAACTCCTCCTAAGCTGTGCTTGTCGAATATGGGTTTTTTTTCCAATTCTAACATTTCTCCGTTCTCGGCCATTTTCTTCGTTAGATACGAAGCTTCTTCAATGGACATTCCATTTATGTATACTCCTATCACGAATGCAGTGATTTCTATCTCAGTTAGTGACCTAGATACCACATCTTTTACTATGGTATCATATTCTTGTTCAGTTAGTTCATGTCCGTCCAATTTTTTCTTTATAAATTCTATTGATTTCGGTTTTTCCGTTAAAGTGAGTACAACTTCTCTTTCTCCTTTTAATTTAAAAAATGAGCACACTTCTCTGGACAGACCTATATATCCCTTTGGTGTTAGAGTTTTAGTTGTATTTACAACGGCAATTATACTCTTCCTATCTACCGAAATTTTAACTCTGTCGTTTGGATTCAGTCCCAGGTCTTTAGCATCTTCTTCGTTTATGAATACTTCATACCTTCCTTCCCTTATGTCGCAAAATTTAACTTTCAGTTTTTTCATTATTTAATTAAATTTTCATGTTAGACCTTTAAACTTTTCTCTGGAATTTTTGTTCTGTGTTTAGAATGAATCTATAGAAAATTGCATTTTCCTAATTTTTCTCTGTCTAGAAAAAATATATTCTTGGAATCTATCTAGGGAGGAAAATTTAAGATTTTTAATTTCCTTGAAATTCCAATTGCTAGCTACTAAGCTTGCAACACTGTTTGCTATGTTTGCCGACTTGAGGGGGTCTTTAGTTCTGATGAAACTTGCTAAAAATGCACCCGCAAAAGCATCTCCGCACCCTGTTAAGTCTATAACTTTTGGTTGATAAACCGAAGGAAAAAAAGTGACATCTTTATCTATTACAACACTCCCTATTACTCCTAGAGTTACAATTATGAATTCATGTTCTATTTTTTTGAGAAATTTTATGGCATACTCTAATCTTTTTGCATTGGTTATTTTTAGTGCTTCCTCTTCATTCAGCGTAAATATATCCACTTGTGGAATTAATTCTAACAGTTTTCTTCTGTATCTAGGTAAAAATCCTATATGAGTATTCAGAGATATTATACCTCCTCTTTTTTTAAGAAAATCTATAAATTTTTGTTGCTTAGTTGCAGCCATTGGAGCTAAATGAAAAGCCTCTGCTTTCAGATAGGTTTTTGGTATATCACTAGGCCTTATATACTTCCCAACATTGAGTTTATATTCTGTGTACTTCGCTATCCCGTCTTCATCATATTCTATCTTAAAATTTGTACTTCTCCCTCTTACCTTCTTTAGACCTTCTATATTTATTCCATATTTTTTTAATAAAGCGAGAAATCTATACGGGAAATCTTCTCCCACTCTAGAAACTACTCCAGTATGAGCAAAGATTTTGGCAGCCATAGCTGAGTATACTGCGGCTCCTCCTAGCTGTGTCTTTTCTTTTTCATTTATCTTTACCTTATCAATACTTACATGACCTATCGTTACTACGTCCACATTTTAAAGTTAGAGGTATAGAAAGTTAAAGTTTGTTATTTGTTTGCCGTAGTCAAAATAAAAAAAATTAAACATGGATATATGGTTTTTTATTTATTCTTTTGTCGCAATTTTTATTATTGTAGACCCTATTATGAATATCCCCTTTTTTGTTTCGGTACTTGAAAGGACAGACATAGAAGAATATAGATTGATCGTGAGAAAAGCAATAGTGGTTGCTGCTGTGATCTTAATTTTATTTACCTATTTTGGTAACCTAATATTCAAATTACTTGGAATAAAAATGTATTCTTTTCAGATAGCTGGAGGAATCTTGCTATTTATAATCTCTCTAGAGATGCTATTTGGTAGAAGAACAAGAACAAAGGTGGATGAGAGAGAAGAAAAAGAGTGGAGAGAAGATATAGCTATTACACCTCTAGCCGTGCCTCTTTTAACAGGTCCGGGTGCAATAACAACGGGTATAGTACTCTATTCAAATGCAAAGGCAGTTGAACAAAAAATTTTGCTCATTTTGGCGATTATTTTAGTATTTTCTATAGCATATGTGATACTTGTTAATTCTAAAAGGATATTTGAGATAATCGGAGCATCTGGGAATAGGGTGATATCCAGGATTATGGGGATATTGCTTGCAGCTATTTCTATACAGCTTATTGTCGATGGGATTATGGATGTGATTAAAGTAGCCAAGGGGATTTGAAATGGTAATCCGCCTGTTTGACCCTTGGAGGAGTGAGTTATGCACCTGTCCAACGAAATATTCTTTAAATCCTTACACGGGGTGCGGGCACGCATGTATCTATTGCTATATAACTTCCTATATCCCAAGAGCCTTCAATCCTAGGCCAAAAAAAAATTTAATAAAATCATTAATTAAAGAAAAAGAAAGGCTAGATAAGAAGATTTTTGTAGCCTTATCTAATAGCTCTGACCCATATCAACCTTTAGAGAAAGAATTAAGATTGACTAGGGCATGTTTAAAAATTCTGAGGGAGTTTAAAAAGCTGATTGTAACAAAATCCGATTTAGTTGTAAGAGACCTTGACCTCCTTGATAATGCTAGTGTTAGCATTACTATAACTACTTTGGATAACAATATTGCGAGGAAACTAGAACCAAACGCCCCATCTCCCGAGAGAAGACTAAAAGCTCTAGAAAAGCTCGTTTCTAAACTGAAGGTTTCAGTGAGGGTGGATCCCATAATCCCACATATAAATGATGAAGTGGAAGAGCTTATCAAGGAACTCTCAAATATAGGGGTTAGTCAAGTAATTTCATCTACATTTAAGCCTAGATGGGATTCTTGGAAGAGATTCGAAGCAGTTTTTCCAAATGAAGCAAAAAAGTTAAAAGAATTTTATTTTAAAAAAGGAAAAAGATACAAAAATGCATATTACCTTCCAAAAGAGCTTAGATTTAAACTCATGAAAAAAGTGAGAAGAACTTGTGATAAATACAATCTTAGCTTCTCTACTTGTAGGGAGGGATTTAAATTAAACACCGCTAGAACTTGTGATGGCTCTCATTTAATAGGTCAGATACCTCAGAGCTCATCATCGCAATTGCTCAGTTCGCCCATCATTCATCATTCGATAAGTAATTAATTATCTATCCTCGATAAAGATTAATGGAAAATGAAAAATATTACGTGTCAAATCCAAAAGGCGATATTAAAGTATAGACCAATAAGTAGAAAATTGTGTTTGGTATGCAAAGGGAGTAGGTTACTCTGTGGGAGAACTTCCTGTCCTTTGCTTGCGAAGATCAAAGTTCAGTCTCCAATACAAAAAAAGCTAAAAGAGAATATTTTTGGGGATTCTCCGAGTATATTCGTTGGGCATAAGGGGTATCCAAATGTCTTTATCGGACCTCTAACTTCTATTGAGGAAGAAAGTTCAGAAGTTCTAGATAACCCAGCAAAATGGTATGGAATGAATTTTGAAGAGATAATAAGGTTGAGGTCGATTTTAGTGAGAGGTAAAATTAGACAGAATGTTAGGAAAAAAGATAAATTTGTGGAGAAAGCTCAGGAGATAGCATTATCTATTAAACCCGTGGATACAGAAGTTGAGTTCAATAAAAGACCAAGATATTCGCTTAGTTTTTCTCCTATCTCTCAACCAGTTGGGCCAAGCGGTGAGATTAAAAAATTTAATGTCGTTGAAAATGCTAAAATTCCAAAAAAGGTATGGAAGGTTATAGATGAAAACAGGAAAGCATCCCATGCAATATGTGAGCTTTACTCGAGGGGATACGATGTGTATTACCTAACTAGAATTCTCTCTTCAGGAGCACTTGGGTCAGAGATTGCTCAGAGACTTGTACCAACAAGGTGGAGCATAACTGCAGTAGACGATATAGTTGGGAAATTTTTGATATCTAGGATAAAAAACTATAATTTGATATCCGATTTTATGGTTTTTTCGAATACTTATCTGTATAATCACTTTGAAATTCTGCTCCTTCCAGAAAGATGGAGATTTGAAATGTTTGAGGCTTGGGCACCAAATACTTTATGGACCCTATCCTATGATACCTATGCAATAAATGTTGAAAGAGAGGGATATAGGGGGAGATCTTCGTATGCTTTATCTGAGGGAGGGGGATACTATGCTTCTCGATTTGCTGTTGCTGAGGCGCTGAATAAATTAAAACGCCAAGCGGGAGTCATAGTGTTTAGAGAGATATATGATGGATACATAATGCCAGTTGGTGTATGGGAGGTTAGAGAAAATATCAGAAAGGCTTTTGAGAAAAAACCAAGGAAATTTACAACACTTAAAGAGGCATTGGAAGATATCCGGTCTAGACTTAGGATTCCCTTAGAGGAATATTTAAAAAGAAGCAATTTCCTACTTCAACAAAAGCTATGTATCTTCTGATTACAGTTCCGACAGGATTCGAGAAGGAAGCTATAAGTGAAGTTGAAAAAATTTCAAACAAGAAAATAATAGTTAAAACTACATATTTTAAAGGAGTTTTACTTGGAAAAACTAAATTAAAAAAGGAAGAGGTTAAAAAAGTTTTTTCAAAAGATACAACATATATAAGGAAAGTTATACCTGTTGATAGAATAGAAAAAACTGATATTGATAAGTTTGTGAGATTTTTTTCTAAATTTAATCTCAAAGGAAAAAAATTCGCAGTAAGATGTAAAAGGAGAGGAGTTCATAATTTCGCAAGTAAGGAAGTAGAGGTTAGAGTAGGAGAGGTTATAAAAAAACTTGGTGGAATAGTGGACTTGGAAAATCCAGAAATTATCCTTTCAATAGAAATACTTCAAGATATTTCTTGTCTAAGTATTCTAACTACTAAAGACATAATAGTCAAGAAAGCTAAAGTTGAAAAGAAGTGGAAGAAAGAAGAAAGGCCCATATGTAGGTCTGAACTTAAAATTAGAGAAATTATAAAGAGATACGGGTTTGTATTTTCTAAGGACAAGGTAGTACTCGACATCGGTTCTGCCCCCGGTGGATGGGTAAGAGAGATTAGTAAGAGGGTCAAGAAAGTTTTTGCAGTAGACCCCGCAGAGCTTGAAGTTAGTGTAAAATCATTGGAGAATGTAGTCCACATAAAGAAAAAAGCTCAGGAAATAGAACTGAAGGATAAGGTCGATGTGATAACTAACGATGCAAATATTTTGGACAAAGAAAGTGCGGAAGTTAGTATCAATCTCTCTAATAAATTTCTCAAGAAAGGAGGGTTTTTGATTCATACAATAAAAATGAAGAGATTCAGTAAGTCGATTGTCGAGGAAATAGAAAAAATGTTTAAATATTCAGGAATAGAAAAAATATCTCTGCTGAAACTTCGATACAATACCAGAAACGAAATTACATTTATAGGTAGAAAGCATGATTAAAAAAGCAGTTATTCCAGCCGCAGGATTTGGTACGAGAATGCTACCTTTGACAAAAGCACAGCCTAAAGAAATGCTTCCAGTGGTTCATAAGCCAGTAATACAATATGTTGTTGAGGAGGCTTATCAGTCAGGTATACGAGAAATTTTGATTATTACAGGAAAGCATAAGAGACCATTGGAAGACCATTTTGATAGAAGTGAGATCCCTGTAAGAAATGAATATTTGGATGAGCTTGACGAATTACTAGAAAATGTTGATATCTTTTTTGTTAGACAAAGAGAACAAAAAGGGTTAGGTAATGCAGTGAGTTATGCAGAAGCTTTTATAGGAGGGGAAGATTTTGCCCTCCTCCTAGGAGATATAATAACCTCGCCTAATTGTACAGAAAAACTTTTAAAGATTTATAAAAAATATAAATCCACAATAATAGCTGTTGAGGAAGTGGAGAAAAGTAAAGTAAGTTCTTATGGGGTAATTTCAGTTAAGAAATCCATAAATGATAATGATATATTTCTAATAGAGGATTTAATTGAGAAACCGTCACCAGAAGAGGCTCCTTCTAATCTGGCAATAATAGGAAGATATATTCTTACACCCGAAATATTTGATTGTATAAGGGAAACTCCTCCCGGTAGGGGAGGGGAGATTCAACTTACCGATGCATTGAGGATATTGAATAGGAGAGAGAGTATATATGCATATCTCTTCAGAGGAAAAAGATACGACATAGGGAACAAGGTGGATTGGATTATCGCAAACATAGAGCTTGGCGTGTTAGATAGAGAGGTTGGAGACAAACTAAGGTCGCTTCTAAAAAAATTTAAATAACAACACTACAAATTCATATTTCAATGGAGCCCAGATATATATTCATTTCAGGGGTAGTTGTATTACTTATGACCGTTTTATGGTTAGAAAAACAATTAAAGAGAGAGGAAATTTTCTATCTTTATTCTACTCTTGGAATAATGTTTGGTTTAACTTCTGTTTATACTGTTGCTAAAAATATAAAGAGCTTCGAGTATTTTATAGCTGGCGCCGTTATCTGCATTCTTATGGCTATATTTTATTATCCCGAAAATTAAGCGAATTTCAACTTACTTCGCCTATTTCCATCTCAAATGCCACCACGGGCTTCTCAAGCTTCCAGTTGTTGAGTA
>CAZSVW010000033.1:0-9990 GCA_964610485.1 Candidatus Hydrothermarchaeota archaeon
GCGTCCCCTGTAACCCGAAACCGTCGATATGCGGGGGTCGAAGCCCTGAGGGCGGTTCACCTGAGTGGAGGTCGGCCCAAGCTTATAGGCAAGGAAGTCTCGTCCTGCAGGGTTGGCGGTGTCCATCACTCTAGCTGGAAGGTTAGAGTGATGGGCTTTACCCACCAAACCCCGCCAGGCCCGGAAGGGAGCAACGGTAGGTGGGACGTCCAATGCTTGCGGGGGTGCGGGATGGAGCCTAAAGCTTGGAGTACCGGCCTCCACAACGGGTTCCCACCTCAGGGCGCGCCCGCAACAATGTCGGGGTGGCCTAGCCTGGTAGGGCGTCAGCCTGCTAAGCTGATGGGCTTACGCCCGCGTGGGTTCAAATCCCACCCCCGACGTTCATCTTCTATTTTTCACAAAAACGATCTTTGAATTGTTCGAGGGGATTATTCTGAATTTTCCTTTAAAATCTCTTTTAAATTGGTTTCCCTCAAAATATCTATCTAAAAAAATTGCCAATGCCGCAATCTCTGAATGAGGTTGATTACCTATAGCTACATTATAATCTACAAGTTTAAAAATCTTAGAGGGAACTTTTTCTGCACCCACTACAACCAGTATATCCTTATATTTCCTAATTTCGGATATAACTTCATCTATTGGTAACCCATACATTGTAAGATGAACTTTTAGTCCTTTCCATCTTTTTATATAATCTTCCCAGTCAGAAAACTCGACAAAAAAATTACCCCCCCACCTATTGGTCACATCATCTAACTTCTCCTTAATCTTATCATCTCTAACAGTCAAAACCATCCCGTCTGCTCCAAAAGCTCTAGCTACCAGCCCCACATGGGTTGTAATCCTTTTATCTCTTAAAGGTCTATGACCCAGCCTTAAAACGACTATCATTTTTATATCCTTAAGAAAATTTTTCTACTTCTACCTTTCTTTCCTTCTCCTGTAAATTTTGAATCTATTATTCTTAAGGCCTCAAGTTTATCTAGTATTCTATAAAATTTTGTATAGCTAAGCTTTGTTTTCTCTTTAAATAACTTATATAATTCTCCAGACGTTATTTCACAATTTTTTGGTATAAGTTCTACTAGAATTCTCTCCTCTTTGCTCAAAGAATCTAAAACGGCGTTTAAACTTATATTTTTAGTTTTTTCATACGCCTTATCTACATGGCTCTCAGTTATCTTGCGAGAACCCTCACTCTCAGCTATTAAAGCACTCACTCTAATTAGCTCTATACCCAACCTTAAGTCTCCATGTTCAAATGTATAAGTCGCTATTTTCTCTATAAGGTCATCAGAAATTACCCCTGGATATAAGCCCAATTTTGCTCTATCTCTAAGAATTTCAAAAATTTCATTATATTTGTATGGTGGGAAAAAAATCTCATGGGGTTTAAATATAGATCTAACTTTAGCATCCAATTTAAAGTTAAAATATATATCCGAAACTACCCCTATTACTCCTGTTCTAACTCCAGTAAAAATTTCATAAGCTCGAAGTATATCATATATTATTTCATTCCCATATCTATCGTAGAAAAGATAGTTCATATCATCTAATGCTACTATTAAAGCCTTGTTTTCATCTGCCAATTTTTTAAATATTGCATCATAAACTTTAGAGAAAGGAACACCGGTCTCTGGTGGAAGATGCCCTACCACCTTCTTATGAATTTGAGAAAAAATCCCGAATTTTGATGAGTGAATTTGGCAGTTTATATGAACACAGTAAATATCTTGGCTATACTCTTCTATTTCTCTAAAAATAAGTTTTATAGCTGTAGTTTTACCTGTGGCTGGGGGGCCATATACTTTGGCATTAATAGGTTTTCCTCCTCTTAATGCCGGCCTTAGACAAAATGCTATCTCTTTAAGCTGATTATCCCTAAAATTAAAGTCTTTTGGTATATAATCTGGATCAAACACCCTTTCATCTTGAAACAACGATTCCTCATATCCCAGCAAATCTCTAAAATTCATCAAATTATAAATATAATAAAAAGAGGTTTAAAAAAATATGGATGGGAGGAGGTAGGAATGACTATGCCAAGGCAACTAATTGAGATGCTTCTACTTGTGCACCAAATTTAAGCTCCTCTCTCTTTGGCAATGTTACACAATCTATACAGATACTTCTCTCTATTCTTCCTTTATCCATGCTTTCCGAAACTATCAAGCTTGAAAATTTGGTATTGCAACTATAACATTTAATTTCTTCTCCATCTTTGACCAGTTTACTTCCACAGAATATACAATACAATTGCATGTTTTATAACCCTATTAAATATTCTATATCTTCCTTTTCCAAGAGAGCGTCGGAAAAGTAATCTTTTCATATCTATTAATGAATTTGCTATATTAGTGCTACGTTGAGGCTTAGCATCATCACACCAGAAGAAAAGAGAGGTGTAAGGATAAGACCGGAGAGAAGGGGAAAGAGGCGGTATAGCTATTCTAGGACTCCCTTGGTACTAGGTATTTTTTTTATATTTTTTAATCTGCAAGCTTGAGATAAAGATAATCCCAAAGACTTGAATAAAGCTTCTGCCTTGTGATGTTCATTTTTTCCATCTAAAAGTTTGCAATGTAGGTTTATTTTAAATTCTGAAGAAAAGGTGTGAAGAAAATGTTCTATCAACTCGGTCTTCAGCCCTTCAACTTTTTTCCATCTAAATTTTATGTCGTAATTTAAATAACTCCTACCACATATATCAACTGAAGTCAAAATTAAAACATCATCCATTGGAATTATCGAAAAACCAAATCTTGCAATTCCTCTTTTATCACCTAATGCCTCTTTAAAAGCTCTACCCAGACAAATAGCCACATCTTCTACAATATGATGCTGATTGTCTCCAGAGGCTCTAATTTTTAAATCAAAATTTCCATGCTTAGCTAAGCTTTCAAGCACATGGTCAAAAAATGGTATGGTAGTTGATATTTGCGACTTACCCGTCCCGTCCAAATCTAACCAGACTTCTATCTCCGTTTCTCTCGTTCTTCTTTCAATTTTCCCTACTCTCATACCAAAAATTTAAGACCTATTCAAGTAAAAGTACTTTTGGGCTAAGTCTCCCTGTATACAAGGCTGAACCTATTACTACTCCCCCTGCTCCCATTTCTTTGATTTTTCTTATATCTTCTTCGGATGAAATTCCACCACTAATTATTACCCTAGCTTTGGTTGAATTTATTATTTCGGCTATTATATTTTCGTCTATACCTGAAAGTTTTCCCTCGACGTCTATATTCGTAAATAGAAATTCTTCTACATATTTTTCAAATTTCCTCGCAACTTTAGTAGCTTTTATTCTTGTGGACTTTCTCCATCCTTCAATGCTTACATATCCCCTTTTAGAATCTAAGGCTATTATTATTCTTTCTTTCCCGTATTTCTCTTCAAGTTTTTCTATAATTTCTGGATTTTTAATAGCCAATGTTCCGAGTATTATTTTTTCTACACCACGGTCCAGAAATTTCATTGCTTCTTTTAAACTTCTTATTCCTCCCCCAAACTGTATCGGTATTGAAAGTTCTTTAACTATCTTAAAAACTATTTCTTCGTTTTTTCTCTTTCCAAAAATAGCCCCGTCTAAGTCTATTACATGCAATCTCTTTGCATTAAGATTTTCCCAATACTTTGCTATTTTAATAGGATTATCTAATTCTACAATTTTTTTATGCGGGTCTCCTCCAATTAATTGTACACATTTTCTATCCTTTAAATCCAATGCTGGAATTACTATGAACATCGTTAAGTATTCATTATTTATCTAATGAAAATAAAAGCTTGCCCGCGATGTGGAAGTACTGAACTAAGCTTATCTCCCGGTGAAGCTTTTTCGGCTTTGATTTATTCTGGCAACATAATGTGCAAAAAATGCGGATACATAGGTACTCCGATAGAGTTTGACAGTAAAGAAGACTATGAGGAATTTATCAAATTCCTTAAAAATCAAAGATAGATGCTTGTTTTACAGTTTCGTCCTCAAAAACTGAAGATATACTCATCTCAAGTATCTTAATTCTTTGCTTTAAATAATCGTCTAGATGATATTCTTCTATAAGTTGTTTTGTAACCTTAAGGTATTTTTCTACAGCTCCCTTTGGAACTGTAAGCACAAGTCTACCTCCGCATCTTCTACATTTCCCTATGAGAGGTATTCTTCTATACTTTGCATTACAGTTTACACATCTAAAGCTTTGTTTAGAGAAAGTTCTAAGATTACCTGCAAGATCCGGCAAAAAGTGGCTTTCTATCACCCTTCTTGCCACATCTTGTTCATCTACTGCCAAAATTTTCTTAGCTAAAGTGAGTTGATGTTCTACTTTTTCCATCATCGTTTTGAGAGTCTTATAGGAACTATCTGTTGGAGCTGAATTTATGTCGCTTGTGTCGTGTGTAAATTTAAAGCCATAGAACTGTTCTTCTTTGCCCAAGCGCTGGCTTACGGTTTCTATGAGCTCTTCTACTTCCTGCGGTCTAGCGTACCTTAGGGTTGCCTCATAAAATTCTATCGGATATCTTGCAACTATATCCAAATTATGAGACTCGTCGTCAACTTCTCTTGGGTCCAGTTTAGTTGTGAGTACAAGAGGAGCATCCATTTTTCCGCCCCTACTACTAGGCAAGAAATATTTTGAAAAGTTTAAGAAAGCATCCATGAGAAGGAAGATGCTATCCTCATCTCCATCGCAGTTTCTACGTTTAGCGGCATGCCAATAAGGATGAGCGAAGCACGCGTTAGCTTTGGTGTATCCTATTATTCTACCTACAATTGCTGCACTTGTATGAGGGGCTAATCCAAGAATTAAATGTCCAATTAAATCTTCTTTCTTCTCTGCATTATAGTATGGCTCCAGTCCATATAGCTTGACCAAAAGTTCATCTATAAATTTTGAAACTTTAAGTAGGTATTCTCCGCCTTTTTCTGGAAGAATTACATCTTGACACTTTAATTCAAGCAATTGTTCTGAATTTGTTAATGGATTCCCCTCTATATCATGTGTATATCCCAGCTCTCTTAGTTTTTCAATGCTTGTTCCTATCTCTTTAGGTTTAAAATGGGTTAAAGGCAAATCGGTAGCGTCAAATCTCGAGGTTCCATCTTTAAAAACATATACCCCATGTTTTGACCTTAGGATTCCTTTCTCAAGCGGTTCTGGAATTTTATATTCAGAAGTCATTCCAATTACTCCCTTTAGGTCATTATTGGAATTTCCTACTTTTGAGACTGCTTCCTTAAAGATTTTTTTAATTTCAATCTCCCTCTTTTCAAAATATACTGTTTGTCTTTTGCATATAGGACAATAATCTTCATTAATTTCCTTTCCGCACCTACTACAAAGCTTAACAAGTTCGGTGGGTTGCTTACAATTTGGGCAAAGTGTTTTAAATGTAACTTTTCCGCATTTTCTGCAAACTCTTTTACATATTTCCACCTCAATTTTATCCTGAAGAGATGCTTTCTTGATATCTCTTGTCCTTCCTCCGGCTTCTCCTATTGGAAACAAAACATTTACTGGTGGTTGCATTCTTCTTTCCTTAGCCTTTTCAGGTCTCCCCATTCTTGCTCCTATATATGTTGGGGCTTTTTTTCTGACAATTATCCCAAAAGAGTTTACTATCTCCATTGAATCTTTTGCTTTCTCATAAATTTTAATGAATCTCTCATAATTAAGATCCCATATCCCCAAAACTCTAATAAGTGGCTTATACTCCTCAATTATTATTTTTCTCCCTTTAACTTTATGAGGAACGCATAAAAGCTCAAGAATACGCTTTTCTTTAAAGTTAGAGTCAAATTCAACTTCTAAACAATTATCTACTATTTTGCCATTTCTACATAACCATAAAACTAAGTCTTTAAGGTCCTCTTTGTCTACATCATGGTAAAAATATGTGTATCTTGGATGTAGAGGAATATTCAGTTCTTCTGAAAGTTTAATAGCCTCTTCTTGCGAGGGAAGTTTAGTTATTATTTTTCCTTTCTTCTCTACCTCCTGCTCCCACCATTCCTCCACATAACCTGAAGGTAATAGTATGTGATTATTTTCTAGAAAATCTCCATAACTTATTAATATATCACCAAGAAATAAAATCTCCTTAATTTTATTCTTTATTTTTTCTACTTGCTCTATGCTCTCTAATCTAATTACACTTCCATCTTCTAACTTAACTATAGGGGGTTCTATGGTATCGCACACAGAAACTGCACACGCTTTTCCGGGGCGTTCAGTTTTAATTTGCGTTCCTATAGCAATAAAATTGTCTAAGATATACATCGTAGCCGGATGTAAACATGCGGCGGCATACCCAGAGTTTCTACTCCTTCCATACCTAAGTCTTAATCCCCCTTTAGAGGAAGGATAGGAAATTACGGGTCTCCCTGCTACCAAGTCTTTTATATATTTATAGCTAGGTTCTATGTTTACGTTTTCCTCTGTTTCTGTACCTTTGTTTGTAAACTGTTCTAGCCATTCCCATCTTAGGTTAAACTTCTTCATATGTTTCATTATTTTTGGAGCCTTTTGTAGAACTCCCTCCGCAAGAACCAGGACTGCCCCTCCCCTAAGCTGATTGGTCTCTATTCTCTCTAGGTCTCTATATCCACTAACTTCTATCTTTTCTGTCCCTTCTCCAGTAATTTCTACTGGAATGTTTGAAATTGCTATTCTAATCTCTTCAGGACTAGGTAGATATTGTAGTCTCGCAGCTTCTGAGTTGTAAAGTTCAACTTCCTCAACAAACCTCTCTATTTCTTCTTGAGTTGGCTTGTATCTATCAAGTCCCAAATTTGTTCTTATGTAGTCGGCAATTAGTACCGCTAAGGCTTGAGCCGAACCTCCAGCTGAACGTATAGGACCCGCAAAATACACTGCTAGATATTTACTCCCATCAAAATTTTTTTTAATTTTAACTTTAACTATACCCTCTATCGGGGCTGCTACTATACCTTCAGTAAGCACCGCCAGAGAAGTTCTTAAAGCTTGCTCACATGCTTTTTCTACTTTATTAACCTCTCCAAATTTACCTTTGACTATTTCTCTGGCTAAGATTATAGCTACTTCCTCTTTGTCGTGATCTTTTAAGAGTTCTCTTATTTTACTCGCAACTCCTTTAGGACCAACTAATCCCTCCACTCTAGCTGCCATATCCTCTGCTAAAGGTATTTCTGGTTCTAACACTGGGTCTAGTCCTTTTTTTCTAGCTTTTTTTGATATTCTATATGCTTTTTCTACATCTTTTTGTAGATTATGAAAATAATCTTCTATATTCATATAACAAACCTCATTATTGTAGTTCTGTAGGTATCCAAATCAATAACTGGTATTTTTCCCGGATCTGGAGTTAGATTATGTCTTTTTTGGAAAGAAGTTTGCTTCTGAAATGTTCCAGAATTAACTACAGTTACCCCTCTATAATGAGATATTCCGACTGTATGAATATGCCCCATATGAAGTATGTCTGGTGGTTCATCGATCAAAAGATAATCGTAACTTTCAGGGGCGAGTGGCACTTTATCCCCATAGAGAGGAGCAAGGTGACGCTTTCTGAGTAAACATATCATGGCTTTCTCGGGGGTTTCGTATGTATACCCTGGGATATTTGAAACTAAATCATCTAAACTTCTTCCATGATAAGTCAAAACATCTACACCATGTATAGAAAACAAGCAAGGATTTCCCACCATGTGAACTCTAGGATCTTCATAAAAATGCTCTGCGAATTCTCTGCTAATTGCAGGTTGAGGTTCTGCTTGTCTAGTTGCATCGTGATTTCCAGGAATAACTATTATTTCTATATGTTCTGGAATTCTAGAAATAAACTTCCACAGCTCATCATATTGCTTGTGAATATCCTTAATTAAGAGTTCTTTCTCTTGCCCCGGATAAATACCTACTCCATCAACTAAATCTCCACCTATAACTAGATATTTTACCCTTTCAGCTAATTCTCTTTGTTTATTACTTCCTATTTCGCAATTAATCCATCTAATAAACTTTTCAAACTCATTATACATGAACTTTGCACTTCCTATATGGATATCTGATATTAAAACTAGAGAAATTGGAATATCTACTCTTTTTTGTTCTTTATCTATTCTTATATCTGGAAAAAATATTTCTTTAACTATAATCATATCAGAATTAATTCTTATACCATAAATTCCAATCACTTCATCTTTAACTATTTCTTTAGAGATTTTCAAAAGCTCACTTTCATTTGCCATTATAATAGCTAAAATCGTTCCAGTAGGGTCTTCCAATTCTAATATGATGTTGCCCTTTTGGCTTACTCTTTTATCGTTCACTATTCCAATGAGTTTAACTTCTTTATAATTTTGTCTTTTAATTACTTCAATTGTGCTGGCGTCTTTTAGAGATTCTCTATCTCTTAAAATTTTACTGAGTCTATCATATCTATCATTGAAATATTCAACAAAACTTTCAACATTTCCCCTAGAATTTGATTTGTTGGTTATATCCTTCTTAATTTTAATTTCTGCATCATATTCCTCTGCTAATGCTCTTTTTCTTCTTCTTACTACTATAACTTCCTTTTCAAGCTCCTTAAGATGAGATAATGTTAAAATAAAAGCTTTTTTCTCTTTTGCTTTGGTTATTATCCTTTCAATTTTACTTTCATCCAAGTTTAATAGTTCTTTATAGGCTTCCGGATGAACATTTATATTATTTTCTAAGAACTTATAAATTAACTCAGGTTCTTGCATGCTATACCTTTAATCTAAGTTCATCCTCAATAATAATTTTTATTCCATCTATTGGAACTTCAAGTTTAATTTCTTTAGTTCTTCCATACCTTCCTCTACTTATCACCCTAGTTCGTAAAATTCCTAGGATATCAAGTTCTGATATTATATCTGAGATTCTCCTCAGGGTAAGATGATCTATCGATAGATTTTTACAAAGCTTTTTATAGACTTCGTAGGCTTCTCCTGTAGTTATATTTTTCCCTTCTTCTTCCAACAGAATCAATGAATAAAGTAAAAGTTTTGACTGTGTTGGAAGAGTTTTAACTGCCTTTGCTATATGATCCTCTTCAATTTTACGGTTTGCCCTTTTAACATGCTCCTCAGTAACATATTCGTCTCCCTCTCTCTCAGCTATTTCTCCAGCTACTCTAAGCAAGTCTAAAGCTCTCCTAGCGTCCCCATGGTCCCTTGCAGCTAAAGCCGCACATAGTGGGATAACACACTCATCAAGTACTCCCTCCTTAAATGCAATTCTTGCTCTTTGGCGGAGAATGTCTTCTAGCTGTCTAGCGTTGTAAGGCGGAAAAACTATTTCTTCATCTCCAAGAGAACTTTTAACTCTAGAATCAAGATAGCTCGTAAACTTGAGATCATTAGATATTCCTATAATACTCATTCTAGCACTTTTTAAGTCAGAATTTATTCTAGTTAGACTATATATTACTTCATCTCCGCTTTTCAATACTAACTTATCTATCTCATCTAAAATGACAACGACTGTTTGCTTTTGTTCATCTAACTTTTCAAGAAGAGCTCCATAAACTTTGTCTGTTGGCCATCCCGTAAAAGGAACTTTAGCTCCAAATCCCATAGCTAAATTAGCTAAGACTCTATACTTAGTATCTGTTATCTCACAATTGATATACATAGCTTTTACAGGTACTCCCAGTTTTTTTCCTGTATTCATTAACTCTCTAGCAATAAATTTTGAAACTATTGTCTTACCTGTTCCACTTTTTCCATAAATTAGTATATTAGAAGGAGTTTCCCCCTTCAAAGCAGGTGCCAATATATTTGCAAGATGTCTAATCTCTTTCTCTCTATGGGGTAGTTCGGTTGGTGTATAAGAATGCCGAAGAGCTTCTTTACTTTTGAATATAGGTTCCCTCTGAAGAATAGATTCAAATATTCCACTGAAAGTCGTTCTTATATCCATGAGGCCTCCCTTTCTAAATTTTCGAAATTATATATATCTCCAAAGGAAACTA
>CAZSVW010000034.1:0-9868 GCA_964610485.1 Candidatus Hydrothermarchaeota archaeon
CTTTACTCAATACATATCTGATAAAAAAAGGTATGATGAACATCAACAGATATTCTCCCGCTTATGTCAACGCCATAAGGAGGGTTTCGATTTCTGAAGTGCCCTGTCTGGCGATAGAAGACGTTATTTTTTATGAGAACACCTCCTCACTTTATGATGAGATAATAGCACATAGATTGGGACTGATTCCTATAAAAACAAAGTTAGATTTGCTCAATTATAGAGACGAATGCGTATGTAAAGGGAAAGGATGTCCAAACTGTACTGTTATACTAAAGCTTGAGAAAGAGGGCCCCTGTGTGGTTTATTCCCATGATCTGATATCTGACCATGAGGAAATGAAACCTTTGCCAGATATTCCAATAATCAAATTGGGAAAGAATCAGCGCTTAGTTTTGGAAGCTCATGCGATATTAGGTAGGGGAAAGGAACATGCCAAATGGCAATCGGCGGTAGTTAGTTATAAGTACTATCCAGAAATAAAGATAACAGAACAATGTACTCTTTGTAAGGCATGCGTTGATGCATGTCCACGGGATATTATAGTATTTGATGATGGTAAAATTAAGATTCATAACCCAGAAAATTGTATACTTTGTAATTCATGTGTGGAGGCATGTGAATTTAACGCTATAAGTGTAAAAGGGAATGATAGGAGATTTATATTTAAAATTGAAAGTGTTGGTGCTTTAACTTCAGAAGAAATATTTAAAAAAGCATGTGATATAATTTCATCTAAAGCTAGGGAACTCAAAACTTTAATTTAAAAGCGGGGGTGGCCGAGTTGGTCAAAGGCGCAGGATTGAGGGTCCTGTGGCTTAGTGCCTGCGTGGGTTCAAATCCCATCCCCCGCATATGGAGGAGATAAAGTGAAAACTAAGAAGAATCCAAGATTGCTAGAGTTGATAAGCGAACTGAAGAAAAAATCATTTGAAGAGAGGGTAAAGATATGGAAGGACATAGCAGAGAGGCTGGAGAAACCTAGATCTAGGATGTCGCAGGTCAATATCAGTAGAGTAGCTAAGTATACTAAAGAGGGGGATATTGTCATAGTTCCCGGAAAACTGCTGGGATGCGGTGAGATAAACCATGCAATTACCGTTGGCGCTCTCTCTTTCTCAGAAAAGGCAAGGAAAAAAATAAGTAAGGCGGGTGGAGAATGTCTGTCAATCAAAGAATTAATGATGAAATATCCCAAGGGTTCCAATGTTAGGATAATTGGGTGAAAATCATGAGAGTTATAGATGCTACGGATTTAGTTCTTGGTAGGTTGGCATCGATTGTAGCTAAGGAGTTACTTAGAGGTGAAAAGGTAGTTATATTAAATGCTGAGAAATGTGTAATTTCGGGCGATAAACAAAACGTTCTAGAAAAATATAGGATAAGGAGGGAAAGAAAAAGCATTGTAAATCCGAGGAGACACGGGCCTCACTATCCAAGGAGACCTGATGGTATAGTGAGGAGAGCAATAAGAGGAATGCTACCGTATAAGCGTGATAGGGGTAGAAAAGCATTTAAAAGACTTCGGGTTTATGTGGGAACCCCAAAAGAATTTGAAGGAAAGGGTGAGAGCATAGATGAAATTAAGGTGTCAAAATTGAGAGTACCTAAATATATAAAGCTGAAGGAGCTTTCTATATTATTGGGAGCAAAATTTTGAGGTGGTTGGGTGAAAAAATTAGTTCAAACTAGTGGTAAAAGAAAAACCGCAATAGCGAGGGCGGTTATTAAGAGTGGAAGCGGTAAGGTGAGGATCAATAAAATTCCGCTAGAGATACTCCAGCCCGAAATGGCGAGAATGAAGATAATGGAACCCCTCCTTTTGGCAGGGGAGCTTGCGAAGAAAGTAGATATAGAGGTAAATGTGAGAGGTGGAGGCTTTATGGGACAAGCTGAGGCAGTTCGCACAGCTATAGGAAGGGGACTAGTTGAATTTTTTGGAGACCAAGAGCTCAGAGATGCATTATTAGAATATGACAGAACAATACTGAAAGGGGATTCGAGGAGAACAGAACCCAAGAAATTTGGTGGAAGAGGTGCCAGAAAGAGAAGGCAGAAGTCATATAGGTGATTGGAGTGATAATACCGGTGAGATGTTTTAGTTGTGGTGCAGTAATCGCGGATAAATATGAGGAGTTCAAAAAAAGGGTGGAGAAGGGAGAGGATCCAAAGGAAGTACTAGACTCTCTTAATGTCAAGAGATACTGCTGTAGGAGAATGCTCCTTTCTCATCGTGAATTCATAGATGAGATAATAAAATTTGATGAACTGGGGCCGTAGGGTAGCCTGGACTATCCTCCCAGCTTGGGGTGCTGGGGACCTGAGTTCAAATCTCAGCGGCCCCATTATCAAATTTGGGAGTGGATGGAGCTTGAAATACACAAGATTTGAAAAAGCCCGTATAATCGGAGCTAGGGCGTTGCAAATTTCAATGGGCGCCCCCATTCTACTCAAGCAAATAGAAGAGATAGACCCGATTGCTATAGCTACAAAGGAGTTTGAAGCGGGGGTTATTCCGATAACCGTAAGGAGAAGAATACCTCAAAAGCGTGAGTTAGGTGAATAGCATGTGGGAGAAGGATACTAGATACCTCACAGTCATAGAAGATGTCCAAGCTAGAAAGGTGATGGACAGTAGAGGAAATTTCACGGTAGAGGTGGAGATATATACAAAGGCGGGATTTGGAAGGTGCTCTGCTCCGAGCGGTGCGAGTAGGGGGAGGTACGAAGTTGTAGCCTTTCCGGAGGGAGGAGTTGAAAAATCAATTTTAGAGATAGAAGAAACTCTTGCCCCTGAGTTAATTGGCATGTATGCGGAGGAACAGGAAGTTATTGATAAAATAATAAAGGAGGTAGATGGGACAAGCAATTTCTCTAATATAGGAGGAAATGCCGCAGTGGCCGTCTCTCTTGCTAATGCAAAGGCAGCAGCATCTTCTCATAATCTTTCTCTCTTCCAGTACATTGGGGGGGCTTTCTCGACGGAGCTTCCATATCCGCTAGGCAACATTATAGGGGGAGGAGCTCATGCAGCGGGAGCAACCGATATCCAAGAGTTCTTAGTAATTCCGATAGGTGCAAAGAATATTCTAGAGGCTGTAGCCGCAAATTCCGCGGTTCATAAATACGCTAAGGAGATTCTCATTAAGAGGGGTTACATTCCTCTAGGGAAAGGAGACGAAGGTGCTTGGGCACCAAATATTAGGGATATAGAGGCGCTTGAAGTTTTATCAGAAGCATGTGAAAAGGTATATGATGAGAATGGAGTCAGAGTAAAACTTGGAATAGATGTTGCTGCCAGCGAACTTTGGAATGCTAGGGAGGGAAAGTACATATATAAAAATGAGGGAGTCAAAAGGGACAGGGAGGAGCAGATAGAGTATATCTCTCAACTTGCTAAAGAATTTGAAATCTATTATATAGAAGACCCTCTCGAACAAAATGACTTCGAAGGATTTGCAGAACTCACAAAGAGAATAAAAGCGTTGATATGCGGAGATGACTTATATGTTACAAAGGTTGAAAGATTGGAGATGGGTTTAGAAAAAGGATCCACAAATGCAATTTTAATAAAACCAAATCAGTGCGGTACTTTGACAGATACATTTAAAGCCGTTAGTTTAGCAAAGAGTAAAGAGATAGTACCGGTATTCTCCCATAGGTCTGGAGAAACAACAGATGAAACTATCTCCCATCTAGCGGTGGGATTCAGATGTCCAATAATAAAGACGGGAGTTGTGGGAGGAGAGAGAATAGCAAAACTTAATGAACTAATAAGGATAGAGGAATCTTTAGGAGAAAAAGCAAAAATGGCAAAACTTCCATAAGGTGAATATAATGTCTGAGCTGTTAACGAGTCTGGATAATTATCTTGCAGCCGGAATACATATAGGTACTCAACAAAAGACTGAAGATATGAAACCGTATATCTATAAAGTTAGGCCAGATGGTCTATATGTTTTGGATGTTAAAAAAACAGATGAAAGAATCAGGATAGCGGCGAAATTCCTTGCAAAGTTTCCTGGAGACAAAATATTGGTCGTGTCTAGAAGACAGTATGGTAGAAAACCTATAGAAAAATTTGCTAAACTCGTAGGAGCCATAGCTATAGGAGGAAGATTTATACCCGGAACTTTGACTAATCCAAATCTCAAGTATTTCATAGAACCCGAGGTTGTAGTTATAACCGATCCAAGAGGAGATGAGCAAGCACTAAAGGAAGCAAATCAAATGGGATTGCCGGTGGTAGCATTATGTGATACCGATAACTCTGCCAGTGGGTGCGACATCGTTATTCCAACAAACAACAAGGGTAGAAAAGCCCTTACCATAATATATTGGCTCTTGGCTAGAGAGGTCCTCAGAGAAAGGGGAGAACTAAGAGAGGAAGATTTCCCCTCTCTTGAAGAATTTGGCGAACTATGAGACATCCTCGGGTAGTGGGAAGTTTTTATCCTCCTACAAAAGAATCGATAATAGAACAAATTGAAAAATGTTTTTTAAGTAAGTTAGGCCCAGGGAAACTTCCAGAAAAAAGAAATTTAGAGAGAGATATTTTAGGAGGGGTAGTTCCTCACGCCGGATATATCTACTCAGGGTATGAAGCAGCATGGGTTTACTATGAACTTGCAAAATACAAAAAACCAAAAAGAGTTATAGTCATAGGACCAAACCACCATGGATTTGGAAGCGAAGTTGCCCTTTCAGCGGAGAGGTGGTCTACACCTCTGGGAGAAGTAGAGGTTGATAAGGAAGCTGTAGAATTTTTGAATAAAAACTGTGAAGTGGTGAGAATTGATGAAGGCGCACATTTGTACGAGCACTCTATAGAAGTTCAACTTCCATTTTTGCAGTACATCTATGGAAAGTTTAAATTCATCCCTATTTGTCTCAGAAGGCAGGATATCCAGATATGTAAAAAACTTGCAGAGTGTATTGCCATGCTTGATGATACATTAATTTTAGCTAGCAGTGATTTTTCTCATTATGTATCTGAGGAATATGCAAGGACATTTGATTTCAAGGCGATTGATCAGATACTATCTTTAGATGAAGATAATTTCATGAGGGTTGTGGAGAAATATCAAATATCTATATGCGGATATGGTGCTATAGCTACCTGCATTGCTGCGGTTAAAAAACTAGGAGCAAAAAAAGCAGAACTTTTAAAGTATGGGACAAGTGGGGACATTACAGGAGATAAGTTCCAAGTAGTAGCTTATGCTGGAATTGTATTCAGAAAATGAAGGAAGTAGTATCATCTGCTCCCGGAAAAGTTATACTTTTTGGAGAACATGCAGTAGTATATGGGCAACCCTCTTTAGCGGGAGCGATAGACCTCAGAGTTTTTGTAAAGGTTACAGAAAATAAAGCTAAAAAAATAAAGATGATTTCGGATAACTGTATGGAAACAGTTGATTTTAATGAACTCAAGCCTGAAGGGAGATTTAGATATGTAAAAAAAGCTTTAGATATTTTTTTTAATGAGATAATACAGGTATGTAGGGGTGTAACCATCTCAATAAACTCTGAGTTACCTTCTGCGTCAGGTTTAGGCTCTTCAGCAGCCGTCACTGTTGCGACAATGTCAGCTCTCTCTAGGTTTTTTGGGGCAGAATTAAAAAAAGAGGAAATTGCAAGATTATCACATAGGGTTGAGCTAGAGGTGCAAGGGGCAGCCTCCCCTACGGATACTTTAACTTCTACATTTGGGGGTATTCTCTTCATAGAGCCGCTTAAAAAGAAGTACTCGAGGTTATCATGCTCTTCTCTTCCATTGGTTATAGGGTATACAGGAGACCCCAGGTCTACGGCGGAGCTTGTAAGGAAGGTTAGAGAGTTGAGGGATAAATATCCAGATATAATTGATGGGATAATTTTGCAAATCGGCGAAATAACAAAAAAAGCTAAGAAATGTCTGGAAGGAGGGGAGTTACATCATTTGGGAGAGTTGATGAATATAAATCATGGCTTGCTTGAATCTCTCGGAGTTTCTACAGAAAAACTTTCTAGGCTGGTATATATTTCAAGAAAAGCGGGAGCTAAAGGAGCAAAACTTACAGGTGCTGGAGGTGGAGGATGCATAATAGCTTATACTCCTGAAAAAGAAGAGAATGTTATAAAGGCGATAGCTAAAGAGAAATGCAAACCATTCAGAGCACCAATCACGGTAGATGGAGTTAGAATTGAAAATTTCTAGACAGAATTATGTCTATCATCTTCTTTACATCTCTAAGTGGATTAAAGACTTTTAAGTTTGAAGGAAAATTTTCTGGAGTTAAAGATGAAATAAAAATGAAGCTCTCTTTATCTATTATCTCTTTTGCATCTTCATAACTTCTCGCTGCTAAAATTTTGATATCGCTCTGGTCATATCTCCCCTCTATCAATATAAAGTCCAAATTATCCAAATTCATAAAATTAATAGCTTCATCGACGGGGTTCTTTGTCGCTATTTTTTTTATTATAGCTATTTCATTAGGAGATGCCGTTGCTACAAGCTTAGCTCCAGCTTTGGCATGTCTATAGCTGTCTTTTCCCTTTTTGTCTATGCTAAAATCTTTTTTATGAATTTTTTTTATACATCCTACATTATATCCTCTAGTAGTAAGTTCTCTGACTATGGCCTCTACTGTTGTGGTTTTTCCAGATTTTCTTCCATGTCCTACAATTGAGATAATCATAGTAAATTATATAAAGCAAAAGTGGCCAAAAACATTTCCATGGCAACTGGAATATTTTATCTGGCATTAATCTTGTTTGCAGCCTGCTGTGTGGCTTTGTTGATTGATTGAGTTATTTATTTCTTCAAATACAAGTTCCATAACTTTATTTATACTTTTTTCAACTTCAGGAGTTAATTCCATGCCAACTTCGGTAGATTTTGGTTCTACCCCTATTACTACCATCTCGGGCACATTATAAAATTGCTTTATTATCTCGAGAGATTTTATAAAGTCTAAGTCGTGCAAGGAAATCATTCCAAAATCTTTCCGACATTCTTCTATCTTAAACTTATAAACTTTACCGGGTTCTCCCCCACCTTTAACTGCATCTACCACTATAACTTTATCGTACTCTAATAAAAAATTAAAAATTTGGAGCCCAAGTACAGCCCCTTCTATTACGTCTACGTTTGGTGGAAGTTTTTTCTTGTCTATCCTTTTTATGAAGTGTACTCCGAATCCTTCATCTTTTAGTAACAGGTTTCCTATCCCTAGAATGGCAATTTTCACTTGGCTTTTACCACCTTTTCATTTCTCTTTCCCGTGATCATCGATGTTACTACACCGAAAATGAATACTGCATATACGTGGAGGATTATTATGAAGAGGAACGCATACATCCCAAGCCTATGAACCGCCCTGACTATCGCATATCCGCTATCTGTGCCAAAGATGAACGAAAAAGCCTTTGCTATACCGTAGACCCAGCCGAAAGCATTTGGGAACATCATCGCTAGCCCAGTAGCCCCCATTACCACGGCGAGGGCGAGGTATATCCACCATACACCTACTTCTGTCGGTATGATTTTCTCTACGTATTCTTTCTTGTCGGGGTCATATCCCCTTGGGTCTTCCACGTGTTCACCGATACCAAACCAAGCCTTTGCCTCTGCAATTAAGAATTTCAGGCTATACGGGATTCTTGCTAGAGAAAACCATCTCCACTCTTTAACAATGATATAATAGAAGAATAGGTACCATAAGCATACGAATATCAGTCCAAGTCCTCCGTGAAGGCTTCTTAAGAGATCACCGACTATCCTTATGTTGTATAGCCCTCCAAGTTGAATTCCAGTAAACACTAGCATAAAAGTTACAAATACTATACTCCAGTGTACAATCCTGTAAAAAAGTGAATGTCTTTTTACTTCTACGGTTTCCATAGTAGTTCACCCTCTATTTTATTATGGTATGGACTGCGCATGCAATACATGGGTCGAAGCTTCTTACTATCGCTAATGGCAAGGTAGTGTTATACTCTCCCTCCATGTTAAGTTTTGCATAGAGTGGGTTAAGCTTTAATAGCGCACCCGCTAGTGTATCGCCCCATCCTTCATACAGTGCATTTGCAACTTCTGGTACAGTCAACTTTGGTAGCCAGGTCTTCTCTAGAGCTTTCTCTACGGGTCCGGGCTGGTCCATATCATCTCTTGGTCCTAGATTCCAAGTACTTGGAACTACGCACTGGTAGTTGTCTATTTTCTTGTTCCTTATTTTTGTGAAGTGAAGCAGAGCCCCTCTAGGTGCTTCAACTAGACCAAATCCTTCTGCATTGTCAGGAATATATGTGAAGTTGTTTGTTTTGTCATGTACTATTTTGTCATTTAGATATTGCTTCAGCTCAACTGCCCATTCCATCGCTTTGGTGGCAAAGAGCAAGGTTTGAGCAGCTCTGGCTGCTACTCTATCTATTACCGAACCTTCGGGATTCATAACTTTCCAGCTGAATTTTATCGTCTCTCCAGTTACTGGATTAGTAGCTTCAAATGTCCAGTCTAAACCAAAGGTATTTACCATTCTTGCAAATGGACCTACTTCGTAAGGTTTGTCGTCATATCTTGGAGCTTTTGCCCATGCATATGCTCCAGATTTATCTTTTTTTGGTATAGTTTTCCCTTCGCTGGGATGTAGTCCGGTGCATGAATCATCATACTTGGAATACTTCACATACTCTTTTATCTTACTTAGATCGAAATCCTTGAAATCTCCATCCCAAGCTCCGGCATGAATCACGGCACTCTTTCTTCTTCCGGGCTCGCCGTTTTGCAGTGCTACCCAGTCATCATAATTTTCATGATCTGGGAATAGACCATAGGAGAGTTTGTATGGATAGGCAGGACCTAAGTCTTCAAGTCCTCTGAAGTCGATATCTAGGAGAGAACTTACAACTTCTCCTATGTGGGCGCTCTGTTCTCTTAGAGTGAGTATGTCATTGTACATAGTTTTGGCTGCGAAATGCCACACTTTACTCATTCTTGCTATCGTGCCAGCGATCCTATCTAAAGTGGGCTTAACAGTTACTCCACCGGGATATTCGCATACCGGGAATGGAGCTTTACCTCCCCATAGGGCTACTACTTCATTTGCAATTCTCTGCATCTCAACGCAAGCAGCATAACTTGAACCAAGGCCAAGTTTTACAACACCTTCTTTGCCAAGTACTGGAGGAAGCATCGGCGGATGCTTGGCCAATATTCCAAGTTCTGGACCTACAAGTAGGTAGGTGTGAATCATATGGTCATAGCAGTAGAAGGCGGCGAACATTATATTTCTAATCAAAACAGCAGCTGGTGGTGGAGTTACGCCGTAAGCATGGTCTAATGCTTGCATTGAAGCTTCTCCGTGAACAGCATGACAAACTCCACAGATTCTCGGCGTGATGAAATATGCATCTCTTGGGTCTCTTCCCTTTAATATAATTTCGAATCCTCTAAATAGGTTAGTATGGCAATAAGCTTTATCTACAATAGTCCATGTACCCGTTTTTGTTGTTATATCCTTTGTTTCTAGGGTAACTCCAAGATGTCCTTCAATTCTCGTTACAGGGTCTACAATAACCTTTGCCATTTACATCACTCCTCCTTTTTACCTCCTTTAGTTATAGCTCTCTTAGCTAGATGTATTGCAGAAATACCAACAGCCGCAGCAGCGAGACCCTCTCCTAGTTTCTTTGGGGAAACCCCAACTACTGTTGGAAGCTCTGTTACTTCTTTATAGAATGGTGAAAATTTATCTGGCCATCCAGGCTCGGCACATCCTAAACAAATATTGGTTTCATTGCAGAAGCTTACGTGGTTATTCCATTTTCTCAGAGCACAATCCGTCCATGTTAGTGGACCTTTACATCCCATCTTGAATCTGCA
>CAZSVW010000035.1:0-9503 GCA_964610485.1 Candidatus Hydrothermarchaeota archaeon
GGAGAAGGATTCAATTATTCCATCTCAATAGCAAATGATTCGCAGAGATTTATACTTGTAAGCAAAGGAAACGAATCAGGAGCAAAAAACGTTTACTCTTTTGAGAAAAGCCTAGCCCAATACGAGACAGGATATCTGGGGATGGCATATTATACTGGGAATCCGGCTGGGTTGTATGTGAATAGTACAAAAAATAGTACTCCTGTCATTGTAGGAGAACCACCACCAGTTTGCCTCACTCTTGCTGGTATTGATATCTTTTGTATTTATTTTAAGACTTTCACGGTCGAAATAAACTTCACAATCCCTGGTAACAAAGTATTTGGAATATTATACTTCGATGTAGAAAGACATAAAAGAATGAAAGTAGAAGTAAATGGTCAAACAGCTTACGATATAGATATATCTGATCCAGATTATTGGCGGCTTTTTGTGTTTGATTATATCAGTAAAAAAAAGGAATTCAGGGTATCTTACAGCCTAGATATTACCGATGAAATTAACTCGAATTCTCCCAATAACGCGAAGATTATTGTTGCCCCTCTTTGGAAAATAACATTCCTAGGAATTCCGATAATCACCTTCAATCTGAGCAATGTAGAGCCTAAAAGAGCGGAAGTAATCTCCGTCTATTCGAGAGGTATAAATGTGGATTGTGAAACTTATAAATTCAGCAAAACGTCAGATTATCAATCTTATAATTTCTATATAGACCCAAACAAAGAGGTAATTTTTGCATATTTATGTTTGCCTGCAAGTCCCAATTATGTAAATGTTCCTCGGTCGGGAGGCACCAGTGCTGAAATAGAAAATACAGATGACCATGTGACCACATATCAATTTCACTCAGGCCACGACGACCAATTCATGGGAGCTTTCCTTTTGGATGTAACCAAAGCCTTGAACAAAAGTGGAGTTAACTATAGACTAACAATAGAAGAACAAAGCGGATATTCCGGAAGCACACCTTGGTGGGAGAGCCCGAGATTCGTTTACGTAACGGTACCAAAAGGGAAATACAAGTTAATAGAAACTTTTCCGCTCAACTACAATACGACAGCATATGATAGTGGTGGGAATTTTATCTACGATGAAGGTGGGAATGTTCACGGCGAATCAAGAATCCCCAGCCATCTCCTTTATGGTAGGTTAAACTTTACATTAGGAAAAAACATAACCCAAGAAGCTAGGCTAACAAATGTATGGGTGATATTTAATCCAGACGAAGATTCAATTGATGCAAACTATTCTATACTTGATGAAAACGGTTCGTTGGTATATTCAGAAAATGCTACTAACTACAATTATCCGAGATTAATCAGTTTGCCACCAAGGAGTATACCTAGGGGGAACTATACGGTAGTTTATAATTTTTCCAACTCGAGAGGGGATTGTAATGCCTCAGAATTTGACAATTCAACGTTAAAAACGCTAGAATGTACGGGTCTATACTCAAATTTAGAAGATGATCCCCGTTTATTCGAAGAGGATACACTTAAGTGGGATAAATGTATTCTATATTGGCATTGGTGGGGGCCAGAATGTAAAAATAAAAGAAATGACTTACGTAATTGTAGTCCATTTTGCTGTTTAGGTGCAAAGAGATTAGATGAATATGAAAATGACATCAACGAATTCGACCACATCCAAGTAACTGGCACGATAATCGCAACCTACGAGATAACCAAGGTAGGCTACTCCGGAGCTACTAGCGACGACGAAGAAATAGCAAAGAGGCTTGCCATAGAAAAGCTTCTGATAGACTTAGACTACGACTACGACAACGACAGCAGCATAAGCGGAGCCGAGCTGACAGATGCGGTGAACATCTCAAAAATCCTCGCAGCAAACTGGAGCACTTGGCCCAACCCCGCCCCAGATGACTGGGTCACGAATAAAGAAGATTTCTGGATAGACTATGAAAACAGCGAAATAAAAGCTCTGGCTATCCCCGGGGCTGTTAGGGGGGCGGAAAAAGCTAGGCTGGTCTTTAAGATATGGAGGGAGGAATGATGAATAAAAGCTTTGTATTCAGCGGAGTAGCGCTTTTGCTTACGATTCCAGCGATAATTCTTGCCGCATCGCTCTTAAAAATGCAGCACACCTCCTCGGACATCGCCTCCACGGCTCTTGGGTCCCAGCAAATTTTCTTTGAACAGGAGGGAATAATCTACGAGCTAGACAACATGCTGGAGAAAAATGCGAGAATAGCTGTACAGCAGGCTACTCTATATACCGTGGAGCTCGTGATAAATTCTACGAAGAGAGAAAACCTTCCCAGTGAATATGAGGATTACATAAATAAGAGCGAGGGCATATTCAAGGAAAACAAATCCCTCGAGTTTATCGAGCTGATAGCCAGAGAGGGTTGCGACCTCGACCAAGATGGAGAAAAAGAAATTCTCGGGATAGAGGATTACCTGGTAGATATCCTCGGACACCTATCCTCCCTCGATATAAACGCCACGATTACCGTTGAGAACTCTACCTCAACGAAGAGATGCACGAACCAAAGTTGCGATCTAAGCGGATTTCTATCCCTGGAGCTTGCCGATTCTTTTGGTTTCAATCTAACGTTGGAAGGCAAATGGACCTTTGCGTTGGAGAAAAATGGTATAAAATTTGAGAAGAGCTTTGGAAACAAAAACTCTTACTGGAAAAAGATATATGTGAGTTTCATCGGCGTTCCCGACCCATTGTTGTGGTGGGCTTCTTACAAGTTCTATAAAAAAGGGCTTTACCTAGATAGACCGTTCACCTACGTTATATTAAAATGTCCGTTTGAAAAAGAGAGGCATAACCTAACACAAAACACGACCTACCTCAACGCCACAGTAAGCGTGCTGCCCCTTTGCCTATTCAAGCACTACTATCACGAAAGCGAAAATGGAGCAAGTTTCCTCGATAGGCTGGAGGGAAGGTGGTGGAACACCAAAGATTTCGGAGTTGAAACGTTCCTAATTGGAGATATCCTCAACCTCAACAATTATACTAGAAACATCAGCTGTGTGGATTATATGTACCTAGACGAAGCCTTTCATAGATACCTCGGGGCTACTGAGGAGTTCGACTACGATAATCGAACCGCAAAATTTTGGAACGAGAGCAGACTGAACTTCGACATAAGAAAACCTCCAGATGGAGATGAAGAAAATGCATTCGATTACCTCACCGACACCCACATTCAGTTTTACCTAGACAATTCGACTGCGTATAGGTATAACTTAAGTTACTACCAAGAACAATCGTAGTTAACTTTTTATTTAAAAATACTCATTTATCTTTTAGAAATGGTCGGAGTTATTGTAGATGACACTTCGGAATCCCTGCTAGCAGTCAAGCATCTCTCTCTGGCATGCAAAATGGCTGGTATAGATGAGGTAGAGCTAATCTACTATAGAAAAGAAGATGTAATAGGGATGATTAAAAAGATACTGGAAGAAGAGGGGATAAAATACAAGCTCATTGAGATAACCTCCCATTTGGATGCTCCAAATGCAACAAAGCACCTTTCCATAGTTTTTGTACCCCAGCACTTGGGAAACATAATAAATGAACTGAGAGATGCGGAGATACCCATTGAAATACTAAAAGAGCATAAATATCCGAGCGTAAAGGAAGTTGCATCCGAAGATATACTCTTTGTGAGCACCACCACAAGCGTTCAGGAGATAGCCATCCTCATGTTACAGAGGGGAATAGATTTCGCAGTAGTTAGAGAGATGGATAAACCCGTTGGCTTCATAACCTTCGGAGATTTAATTAGGAAGGTCGTTGCGAGGGGAAGAGACCCCAAGGTAGTTGTTGCCGAGGAAATAATGAGCACCCCTCTCAGAGTTATAGATTCGAGCTCAACCATTCAAGAAGCTGCAAGGATAATGATGAAGTACAACATCAAAAAGCTACCCGTAGTCGAAGATAATCGTGTGGTCGGGATTCTAAAGGAAGAAGATCTCCTTAAGGTTCCGTTGAGATTGGCTAAATTTTATAAGCTTTAGAGCTATTATTTACACCTACATGAAACTAAGAAAACTTCTGAAAGAGAAGAAAGAAGAAATTCTAGACAAATGGTTTGAGCTACTTGCTAAAACTTATCCTCAGGAAACGGCCGAACTTATGATGAGAAAGAGAAAATCTCTCTTTTCTACCCCTCTGCAAAGATTCGAAAGTCCGGCAGAGTATCTATTCACCACGGGGTTAGGAAAGATATTAGACGAGATAACAAAGGAGAAGATAGACTGGAAGGAAGTGGATAAAGCTCTCGACGATATACTAAGGCTGAGGTCTCTTCAGGATTTCACTCCATCCCAAGCCATCTCGTTCGTTTTCTTTCTTAAGGGGATAGTGAAAAGCTATTCAGAAAACCTCGAAGAATATGTCAAATTCGAGCCGATTTTGGATACGCTCGCGTGCAGGGCTTTCGATGTCTACATGAAGTGTAGAGAAGACCTGTATGAAAGGAGAGTCGCGGAGGTAAAAGCTTTTAAGGACATGGCGATGAGAGCTTTAGAGAGGGTAAATCTGGCATACCATGACCTAGAAAAGAAGTACGAAGAGCTAAGAAAAAAACATTAAAATTTATATATAGTGTAGGAGAAAAAAATTAGAGGAGAGGTGATACCATGAGTGCAGCAACCTACTTAATTGGAGTAGTAATTCCCTACATTGCTTTTGCCATCTTTGTGATAGGGTTCGTCTATAGGGTTATAAACTGGGCAAGCAGTCCGGTTCCCTTCAAGATTCCGACCACCTGTGGACAGCAAAAATCATTACCTTGGATTAAATCGAGCTACTTTGAGAGCCCATACACATTCTGGGGAGTAGTAGGAAGAATGATAGGGGAAGTGGTGTTCTTTAGGTCTCTCTTCAGAAACCTGTCATTCAAACTGGTCAAAGACAAACCCATGCTATTTTACAAGGAAACCAAGTGGCTCTGGCTGGGAGCAATAGCGTTTCACTGGTGCCTATTTGTGGTATTGTTCAGACACCTCAGGTTTTTCCTCCAGCCCGTACCCAGCATAGTGGAGAAGGTCTGCTACTTAGATTCTCTTCTCGGAGAAGTCTTCTATGTTCCAGAGGTATTTATTACGGGGATAATAATCGTGGTTGCTCTGCTTTTCCTCTTACTAAGAAGGCTCTGGTCGCCCCAGCTTAGGTATATCTCCCTGCCCTCTGACTACTTTGCCCTACTCTTGCTACTAGCCATAACCATAAGTGGAAATCTCCTCAGGTACTTCTGCAGAACCGACATAACCAAGATAAAGGAACTCGCAATAGGTTTGGTGACTTTTCACCCCGTAGTACCAGAGGGGATTCACTGGATGTTCTACGTTCATTTGATCTGCGTTAGCATTCTAATTGCATATATCCCATTCAGCAAAATCATGCACATGGCTGGGATTTTCCTAAGCCCGACGAGGAATATGAGAAACGACAGCAGAATGAGGAGACACGTGAATCCATGGATAAAACCGGCTAAACTTCACACTTATGAAGAATGGGAGAAAGAATTCAAAGATCAGCTAGTTGAGGTTGGAATTCCATTAGAATATGTAAAAGAGGAGGGTGAGAGCTCATGAGCGAAGTTCCACCACCTGAAGAATTGGTAAAAATCGACTATACCCCGCCAAAGAAAAGTTGGATGGATCCAAAAACGGAGTATAAGAGGGGATGCTTCTCATATGCTGCTAAACTTAAGGACCAAATCACATTAGAAACCCCGAACCAGAGAGAATGGCATCCGCTCGATGAAGACTGGAAACTTCCAGAAAACTGGAAGGAAATAGTGCTAAAAGAAATGAAAGACAGACTGGATAAATACAGATCTTTCAAGCTCTTCATGGATATCTGTGTGAGATGCGGTGCATGTGCTGATAAATGCCACTACTACATAGGCTCTGGAGATCCAAAAAACATGCCGGTATTGAGAGCAGAGCTTCTTCGCTCTGTGTACAGGAGATACTTTACCAAAGCGGGTAAAGTTCTCGGAAAGCTTGCTGGAGCTAGAGATCTAACTTACGATGTTATAAAAGAATGGTACTATTACTTCTACCAGTGTTCTGAGTGTAGGAGATGCTCTGTATTCTGCCCCTATGGAATAGATACCTGCGAAGTCACGATGATGGCGAGAGAGCTGCTGAACTCGATAGGTATAAGTACATACTTTATCATGGAACCTGCCGCAAATTGTCACAGGGTGGGCAATCACTTAGGTCTCCCTCCAGCCGCCTTGGTGAACACCTTCCGCTCTGCAGCAGATGACATAAAAGAAATAACGGGGATAGAGATAGAAGTTCCGATAAACAAGAAAGGAGCGGAAATTTTGGTTATACCCCCATCTGGAGACTATTTCGCCACTCCCCACTGGTTTACTTTCCTAGGATACCTCATGCTCTTCCATGAAATAGACCTAGATTATACATGGAGCGCATATGCTGCAGAGGGAGGCAATTTCGGTTTCTTCCATACCATAGAAACCGCTCAGAAGTTGAACGCGAAGATATATGCGGAGGCTAAGAGGTTGGGAGTAAAATGGATTCTCGGATGCGAATGCGGACACATGTGGAGGGTAATTCACCAATACATGGATACGATGAATGGTCCTGCCGATTTCTTAGAAGAGCCCGTCTCTCCGATAACTGGTACCAAATTTGAGAATGCCGCGAGCACAAAAATGGTACACATCTGCGAATTTACAGCAGACCTCATTAAGCACAAGAAAATCAAACTAGATCCAAACAGAAATAAAAGGTATAAGGTCACATACCATGACTCATGTAACCCATCTAGAGCTCTCGGGCTATTTGAAGAGCCCAGGTTCATCTTAAGGAATATTTTACCTGAAGGGCACTTCATAGAAATGCCTGAAAATACAATAAGAGAAAAGACATTCTGCTGTGGAAGCGGTGCCGGAATTCTGGCAGATGAAATGATGGAAATGAGAATGCGTGGAGGTATGCCCAGAGCTTTGGCTGCGAAATACGTTGCCGAAAAATATGGAGTCAACATGTTCTGTTGTATCTGTGCGATAGATAGAGCGGCATTCCCGCATCTCATGGAATACTGGAAGGTTCCGGTTGAAGTATGCGGACTCCATGAGCTAGTGGGCAATGCTCTAGTGATGAGTGGAGAGAAAGAAAGAACAACCAACCTAAGAGGGGAACCCCTCTATGAAGAAGAGGAGGGAGGGGAAGAATAATGTATGATGCAGACAAGATAGGTGCGGGAATCATAGTCTTCCTAATTTTAGTTTCCCTCCCCATATGGTATAACGGGGTGCTGGGCGCTCCAACAGCTCCTCAGCCTAAAATAGCTACCGAAGAAAAACATTGCATCGAGGATGTAGAGACCATTAGAGGGGAACACATGGTAATTTTAGACGAATGGAGAAATAAAGTAGTGAGGCACGGCGAAAAGGTATATACCTCAAAGACCTACGGGGAGAACTATGAAATGAGCATTGAAAAAACGTGCAAGAAGTGCCATCCAGACAGGAAAGAGTTCTGTGATGAGTGCCATGACTACGCCGGCGTAAAACCGTATTGTTGGGATTGCCACAACTATGAGTGAGGAGGTGTAGGAGATGAACATCAATCGAAGAAAATTTTTAAAAATAACCGGAGTAGCCACCGCTGCTCTAGCAATCAAATCCGCCTCTGACTTGCTTGATGATTCCGACTTCATAACCGCACTTCATGCTGAGGAAGCCGAGGGCATAAAAGAGGGAGTAAAATGGGGAATGCTTATTGACTTAAGAAAATGCGACGAATGCAAAAAATGTGTAGAAGCTTGCAGAAGCGCTCACAATATCCCCGAGTTCAATAATTTGAAGGACCAAGTAGACTGGATTTGGCTTATTGATTTTGAAAAAGCATTCCCAGAACAATTCCATAAGTTTATGAGAGAAGACCTAGAAAATAAGAAGGTTCCTATCCTATGCAATCATTGCGATGATGCCCCATGCGTAAAAGTTTGTCCAACAAAGGCGACTTGGAAGAGAGAAGATGGAATAGTAATGATGGACTACCACAGGTGCATAGGGTGTAGATACTGTATGGCTGCTTGTCCTTATGGCTCTAGAAGCTTCAATTGGAGAAATCCCAGACCATATATAAGGGAGATAAATGAAGACTTCCCGACAAGAATGAAGGGCGTTGTCGAAAAATGCAACTTCTGTGCAGAGAGATTGAGGGAAGGAAAACAGCCTGCATGTGTAGAGGCCTGTGATAGAGGAGCTATGATATTCGGTGATCTCAACGATGAAAACTCGGAAATCAGGAAAAAGTTGAAAGAAGAATATGCGATCGTGAGAAAACCTGCAATGGGCACTCATCCAAACATCTACTACATCATATGAGGTGATGAGGGATGCTCGAAAAGATATTTAAAGGTAGTAAGAGGTACTGGTACTGGGTAGGATTCCTACTTGCGATCATAGCTGTTGGAGCCGTATCATATTGGCAACAGTGGAAGATAGGTTTGGGAATCACTGGAATGGGAAAGAGAGTATCGTGGGGTCTATATATAGCGAACTTCACTTTCCTTGTCGGAGTAGCGGCATCGGCTGTGATGGTGGTACTTCCAGCTTACATATATGACTATAAGAAGTTTAAACGCATTACAGCGCTTGGAGAATTTCTGGCGGTGGCGGCTGTAACGATGTGTATACTATTCGTGCTTGTGGATTTGGGTAGACCGGAAAGGGCTTTCAATGTACTTCTCCATCCAAATCCAAGCTCCGTGTTCGTCTATGACTTCATCGTTCTCTCTGGTTACCTGTTGCTCAATCTCATCATATGCTGGTATGTGCTTGATGCCCACAGAAGGGAGGAATCTCCAAATAAACTATTGAAGTTCCTCATATTTCTCTCAATACCCTGGGCAATTAGCATACATACAGTGACCGCATATATATACTGCGGTCTTGTTGGAAGGCCTTTCTGGGCTACTGCACTCATGGCTCCAAGATTCCTTGCATCGGCTTTTGCTTCCGGGCCTTCCCTACTGATCATAGCATCTCTAGTGCTGAGGAAATACACAGACTTCGACCCTGGAGAAGATGCTATTCGAAAACTTTCTGAAATTGTAACCTTTGCACTGATAACTTCAATGTTCTTCCTGGGATGCGAAATATTCACAATAGGATATGGAGGCCAAGAAGAACATCTCCTCCATCTAAAATACCTGCTGACTGGTATTGAGGGACATGCAAAGCTTGTTCCATGGATGTGGCTCTCTATTATACTAGGGCTCGCAGCTATTGTACTCCTGATAAATCCAAGTACAAGAAAAAACGACAAAACACTACTAATAGCATGTTCCATGGTTTTTGTATCCATATGGATCGACAAGGGGCTTGGACTGGTGATACCCGGATATATTCCAGCTCAGACTGGAGAGATCTTCGAATACTGGCCTACTGCCCTTGAATCCCTGATAACACTTGGAGTATGGGGTGTAGGGATACTGGTATTGACCTTCCTCTATAAGATAGCTATTTCCGT
>CAZSVW010000036.1:0-9466 GCA_964610485.1 Candidatus Hydrothermarchaeota archaeon
CTTGGAAAAACTTCCAATGCAACATTTAATCTATCCTTGAATTTCTCCTCCTCTACAGTATAACCTGCAATTTTTAAATTCTCCTCCACAGTTAAATTTGTGAAAACATTATCCACTTGCGGGAGATAAGCTATGCCAAGCTTTGTTTTTTGATGGGGAGGTATTTTTGTAATGTCTCTATCGTTGTATATTACCTTGCCAGAGTGTATCGTTGCCAAGCCGAAGATCGATTTGAGAAGCGTGCTTTTCCCGCTACCATTAGGTCCAACTATTGCGGTGATTTCATTGTCTCTGAAAACAGCATCAATATCAAACAATACATGCAACTCTTTGTAGCCAGCGTTGAGCTTTTCAGTGCGAAGCACCTAAGTACACCTCTACTACTCTTTTATCTCTCAGGATATCCTCCTCTTTACCTTTGGCTATAACTTTGCCATTAGCCATCACATAGATATTATCAACGTATTTTAAAACTATATCTAAGCGATGCTCCACGATTAAAAAGGTTACTCCCAAGTTATTAAGCTCTCTGAGTTTCTTAAGAATGGCATGAGCTAAAGAAGGAGCAACGCCAGCGATAGGTTCGTCCATAACAATAAGCTTGGCATCAACCATTAAGGCTCTTCCTATCTCAAGAAGTTTAAGCTGTCCACCACTTAATTTGTAAGCCTCAGAATCCCACAATCTATCAATTCCCAAAAAAAATAAAATATTGAAGGCTTTGTTCACTAGTTCGCTTTCTTCTTTTAGCCAGCCTTTTCCCAAGCTTCTTGTAATTTTTTCGCCTTCGTTTTCACCTGCTATCAGAAGGTTCTCTAGCACTGTGAGCTTCTTTAATGGCTGAGGTATCTGAAAAGTTCTTACTATTCCAAGCTTATAAATCTCATGTGGTGGCTTATTTGTTATTTCTTTGCCTTCGTATATTACTTTGCCACCGTCGGCATTGTAGAACCCTGTAATAACGTTTATTAGAGTTGTTTTCCCACTGCCATTTGGACCCATGACCAAGGTTATCTCTTTTTCTGGGACTTCAATGCTAACCCTATCTAAGGCAACCAATCCTTCAAAGCTCTTGGAAAGCTCTTCGGTTGAAAGAATTATGGTTTTAGATTTATCCACATCCGAGTTGGACATTTGGTGTACTCTGTTCTTTTTCAACCCATACTATTTCGTTGTCCGCGTACTTCCACGTACCTACTTCTGCCCAGTTGTTGTCTTTAACTGCATATATCTTATATTCTGGTACGACTCTATCGTTGTACTCGTCAAGCTTTATAGCACCGCTTACTGGCTCAACTCCATACTCGCCTTTGCTATACTTAACAGCAACTTCCTTTATTGCTTCTGAAATCTTGTCTGCATCGTAGCTACCTACTTGTGCATAGGCCAAAGCTATGACCCACTCAGCATCGTGAGCGTTCATACCATAGGACTTTGGACTCTTGCCTGTCTTGGCATAGTATGTCTTGTTGAATTCCTCGAAGGCTTTTCCTCCTCGGGTCTCAGCCACCGTACTGTAGAGTCCAACTTTACTTGCCCTCTCAGGCACGTCCTCCACGACCTTCGAGCTTTTGGCTGTACCATCGCATCCTATCCACTTTACTGTAAGCAATACTGAATCATCTTTTACCTGAGCGAGCATTGTAGCTACTTCTTCGTAACTGAAAGCTACTACTGCTATTTCCTCAGCCTTATAGGTTTTAAGCAGGTCGTTTACAGTATTCTCCAAAGTAGCGATATATGGAGTGAAGTCTGCAGGCGGCGGGTCTGGATACTCTACATCGGTAGCGACAGTTATGCCAACTTTTTCAAACTCGGCTTTACCATATTCGTCTAAGCCCTGACCCCATGCATTGCCAACGTAGGTTATTACCACGGCTTTGATTCCTAGGTCCTGAGCGAGCTTTGCAATGGCTTTGGTCTGGAAAGCATCGGTAGCGACGAACCTAAAGACATACTTCTTATCCTCGGGCTTTGTTGCTCCTATGAACTTTGGAGGCGCTGTTGATGAGGGCGAGACTATTATTATTTTGTTAGAAGTCACATACTCAAAGATGTTCTTTACTTCACCGCTACCCATAGGCCCTATAATCATCTTTACTCCTTTACCGTGAAGTGCCATCGTTTTCTCGAGAGCAATTTTTGGATCAACCTTGGTATCTTCTACATAGAGCTTAACTCTGTAGGGCTGTCCTTTGCTTTCGAAGTATTTGTTTATGTTTTCCATAGCTATTTCGGTGCAAACCTTGATATCCTCACCATATGTTGTTAGAGGTCCAGAAAGATCAACGAGCACGCCTATTGGTATCTCCACGATTTTTGGCTTTTCTTCAACAGCAGGTTTTTTCTCCTCAGCTTTCGGGCCTACGCAGCCGGCCGACAAAATGGCAAATATCAATATTCCCAAGAGAAATTTTTTTCCGTCCATATCTTTCAATAAATTTAGGTAAAGTTTAAAAAGTTTTTCGTTTAATTAAAACCCATGGCTGTGGTAGAAGGCGCATTGGTATATTCAAATCTCTTAATATTGTTAAGTATAGGTTTAACGATAACCTATATCACAACGGGAGTTCCAAATTTTGCTCAAGGTAGTTTCGCTATTTTTGGCTCCTATGCAGCTTTAACTCTTCTTTTATTGCATAATATTCATCCTTATCTTGCAATCCCCATAACTCTTGTTCTCGGTGGTATAATTGGAGTACTTGTTTATGTTCTTGTGCTCAAGCCTTTGATAGCAAGAGGAGCCGAGATAGTAACCTTAATGATAGCTACCTTAGCGACAGACTTAATTTTTCTTGGATGCATAGGTGCTTACTCAGAATACTTACGAAGCATTACCAAAAGAATCACAACCAAATTTATTTTTACGCAATATGATTTTTCCATAGGAAATTTTTCTGCAATTTTATTTGTCTCGACTTTGGTTATAGTAGTTCTTTTACTCTTCCTTTATACCCTTCTATATAAGACAAAGTTTGGAGTTGCTTTAAGAGCTTCAATGGAAAACCCCGCCTTAGCAGAGATAATGGGCGTAAACGTAGAATATACTAGAATATTTTCATGGTTTTTATCGGGAGCTTTGTCTGGAGTAGCTGGTTGTTTATTACCCTTTAGGCAGGAGATTGTGCCCGCAACGGGAGCAATAATAATAGTTTCAATATTCGCAGCAAGCATAGTGGGAGGGTTGAGTAGCATATATGGAGCTTTAATCGGAGGTTACATAATAGGAACCTCAGAGTCATTGGTAACTTATGCTCTCTCAAAGCTCTTGGGTCCGGGAGTTTTAGTTTATAGCAAGGTAATTTCTCTGCTTGTGCTTATCATTGCTTTGATAGTAGCTCCTCGAGGGATAATGGGACTTAAATTCGTAAGGAGGTTAACGAGATGAGCTATGAATATATTCTAATGAACATTGCGCTCTGGTTTGGACTTTATCTAATAGTGGCTTTAAGTTTAAACGTAGAATATGGTTATGCTGGAATTCCAAACTTTGGCAGAGCATTAGCTGTTCTTGTCGGAGCCTTTGTAGTTGGAGGTATAGTCAATAGGGTTTTAATTACGCTTTTGAATGTAAATGGTGACATAGTCAAGGCAAGCGGAGAGGTTAAAAGTTTAGCCAATATCATGATCGCTCATAACCCAGCCTACGGGATTACCTTACTTATCATATCAATAATAATCGCCGCAATATTAGGAGCAATAATCGGAGCTTTGTTTATTTTGCCGAGTGCAAAACTCTCAGAAGATTACCTTGCCATAACCTTACTTGCAATAAGCGAGGTAGCCTTTATGGTTTGTAACTATGAAACAAAGCTTATTGGAGGTTATTATGGTGTTTCTGTTCCAGATATACTTGCCTTTGTTCCTGGGGAGAAAAGAATGCTCGCCTTTGTTATAATAATATCTGTTACAGCGTTTTTAATATTCTTAATACTTAATAGAATGCTTGCTACACCTTTTGGAAGACTACTTAAAGCTATGCGTGAGAATGAAGAGCTCGTTAAGGCTTATGGTAAAGACGTTATGCAAACAAGAATAAAGGTCGTTGCCCTTGGCTCTGCAATCGCTTCTATAGCTGGCGTACTTTTTTCATTTTACTCGGTTAATGTAATAGCGAGTAGTTTTAATAGGGTTGAGTGGACCTTTTATCCCTTCTTGATGGTTTTACTTGGAGGATTGGGAAATAATCTTGGTGTAACTCTTGGAGTTCTGAGTTTTGTTGTTGTAAAGGTTCTGCTTATAACATACAAATACGAAATAAAAAGCATCCTTCACCTACCATTTGAAACAACTTGGCTTGAATATATACTGTTCGGTATAATTATGCTCCTAATCCTAATATACAAGCCCGACGGGCTAATAAAGGAGAAACCTATCCAAACAGAGCCTATAGCAAAGAAAAAGAGAGAAATAGAAAGCTACTCAGGGAAATGAATTATATTTCCCGTTTCATCTGTTGGAATTAATCCGGGAATCTCTGAGAGTTTATCTCGAAACTCTTCAGATTTTAATACCTTTAAGAATCTCTGTACTGAATTTTTTTCATATTTCTCTTTAGGTATTACAAAATCATACTGTTCATCCTTTATGGGAATGAAATCCAAGCCGTATTGTTCTGCCACTGTTCTAATCGCAAGTCCTACATCCGCTCTTCCATAAGCTACTGCTGCTGCAACTGCAGAATGGGTTTTAGCCTCTATTTCATACCCTTTTATTCTCCTTGTTAAGTTTTCCAGTTTTTCTCCCATAGCTTTTGCAAGCTTCTGAAGTTCTAGGTCAAATAGTATCCTCGTACCGGAACCTGCATTTCTATTAATAAAACTCACATCATCTCTGAGAATATCTTCTATTCCTCGGATTCTCTTAGGATTACCTGAAGCGATTACAAATCCCTGTTCTCTTCTATACCCCCTCACCAAATAGACTTTATTTTCTAGTCCAAATTTCCTGATAAATGGTATATTATACTCTCCGTTTTCATCCACAAGATGACATCCCGCAATGTCGCATTCCCCCCTCTTTGCTGCCATCAAACCCCCAGAAGAACCAACGTTGATGACCTTAGACTGGAGGGGTCCAAGCAGACTCAATGCGATATCAACCCCTATACAATGACTTCCTATAATTGTAAGCTCTGCAAGCCTTATTGAATCACTTAAAAGCGTAACATTAACCGCCTCGTCTTTATCTATATATTCCACTCTCTCTGGAACTTCGATATACCCATCAGCATAAGCAAGCGTGGTTATGGCTCCCGAACCACTTAATATAGGATAAGCACTGTAGCTACCGTCATATCCCCCAACTAGATTTACAAGCACATATTCCCTTCTACCTTTGGCGGAATAAATTCGCATAGACGTCCTCGCTTTTATTTTTTTTCTTTTCCTTTCAGGTAACCCAGAGAGATTTCTGAGAAGAGGGGCAACAAACACATTGAATATTATCAGGCAGGAAGTGGGATAACCTGGAAGTCCAAAGATGGGTTTGCCATTAACTACTCCAATCACCGTAGGCTTTCCCGGCTTAATCGCCACCCCATGAACAATTACCCCGGGGTCTCCAAGCTCATCTATTATCCTGTACGAAATATCCCCCACACCTGCTGAAGTTCCACCGGAGGTTAAAATAACATCAAAACTATCCAATGCCCGTTTTATTTTTTCCCTTAGTTTGTCTGGGTCATCTTCTACTATACCAAGGAAGGTAGGCGCTCCACCATTCTCTATAACTTCATCGTAGAGAGCCCTAGCATTTATGTCATATATCTTTCCGAATTCCAATTTTTTTCCGGGGGATATTATCTCATTTCCGGTTGAAATTATTGCGACTTTAGGTTTCCCATAAACTTCAACTTCGCTCAGTCCTAGAGAAGCGAGTAAAGCTGTCTCCCTAGGGCTAAGCAAGGTTCCTTTTCTAATCACAAGCTCTCCCCGCATTATGTCACTTCCAGCGGGCATCACATTTTCCCCTGGAGCAACTGGTCTGTAAACCTTTACTTTTCTTCCTTCCCTTTCGGTAAATTCCACCATGACCACAGCATTTGCTCCTTTTGGGAGAGGAGCTCCTGTTGCTATCCCAACACACTCTTTTTCCCCAATTTCAATCCGTTTTGAATCACCCGCCGCTATATAACCTTTAATCTTGAGCTCTACAGGGTGTTCCTCATCGGCATAGAATGTATCCTTAGCCCTTACTGCATATCCATCCATCGCCGCTCTATCGAATGGAGGTACATCTATATTGGCAATTATATCTCTTGCGAGAACTCTGCCATGGGCTTTATCCAAGCTGACTTTTTCTGTTTTCCTCTTGGGCTTATAAAATCTATAAAGCCTCCGCTCGGCTTCTTCTATACTAACTACTTTGCGGAACTCTTTTTGCATGTTTAAAGTTTTTTATACTACACTTAAATTTTTTCTTTAAATGTAAACAGATGTAGTTACGTAAATCTTTTAATTAACTTTTATGGGTACTAAACGAAACATTTATATATTAAGTTACTTTTTTCGGTTACATAGGTGATAATAATGAGGAGAGAGCATGTTGCTACAGCGTTCCTATTGCTTTTAATACTTCTCGCAGGATGTATGGGTGGCACAAGCACCGAGCAAAAACCTGTGCAGAAGGAAAAAATAGTACTAAAGGTCTTTCATGCAGGAAGCTTGACGAATCCTTTCAAAGAGCTTGAAAAAATATATGAGCAGCGTTATCCCAACGTTGATGTTCAATGCGAGGCAGCGGGCAGTGTTAAAACAATAAGAAAGGTAACTGAGCTTGGCAGGAGAGCAGACGTGGTAGCGAGTGCTGATTATACCTTAATCCCAAAAATGATGTATCCTAACTATGCCGACTTCACTATTAAGTTCGCTAAGAACCAAATAGTCCTTGCATATCTAAACACGAGCAAGTATGCAGATGAGATAAACTCTGATAACTGGGTAGAAATATTAAGAAGACCCGACGTTAAGTTTGGATTCTCCAATCCTAATGATGATCCTTGCGGCTTTCGTTCGCAAATGGTTCTACAACTTGCCGAGCTTTACTACAACGATGACAAAATTTACGATGACCTAGTAGCAAGCCACTCAAATCTAAAATTCGAAGAGGAAAATGGAACCTATGTCTTAAGAATGCCCAGTTCAGAGAACATAAACCCAGATACTAACAAGCTTATGATTAGAAGCATGGAGATGGAGCTAATCCAAGCCTTAGAAGCTGGGGAGATAGACTACTACTTCATATACCGAAGTGTTGCACAGCAGCATGGTCATAGTTTTATAGAGTTGCCAAAGCAAATAGACCTAAGTAGCCCAGAATACGCAGAGCTATACAAGAAAGTTAAGGTAATCCTTGCAAATGGAAAAGAAGTAACAGGTAAGCCCATAGTCTATGGCATAACGATACCAAAAAATGCTGAGCATAAGGAGTATGCAGAAAAATTCCTTGAAATACTACTGAGCAAAGAGGGTCAAGATATTTTTACAAAGCTTGGACAACCTCCGATAGTGCCGGCAGAGGCAGATAATAAAGATAAAGTTCCAGAAAGTCTAAAGAAATACTTAAAATGAGAGATAAAGCTACACTACTCTTCGCTTCCTTAGGCTCTATTATTTTCTTTTTTATAGTAGTGGTTATTCTAAATTTGGTTTTGCATGAATTTGCATTCAATACTCAAGGAGTTATAAGCGCAGCGAAGGATAAGGCTGTCTGGCAAGCAATATTCTTAAGCAGCTACACAGCTTTTCTCGCTACATTAATAGCAAGTATATTTGGCACACCCTTGGCTTATTTATTAGCTAGACATGATTTTAAAGGTAAAGCAATTGTAGAGGGAGCAATAGACTTACCTGTTGTTATACCGCATACCGTAGCAGGTATAGCATTATTACTCGTTTTTGGCTCTCATGGCTTAATAGGCGAATTCTCGCCGATCAGATTCGTGGATGCTGTGCCGGGAATAGTAATTGCAATGCTCTTTGTAAGCATACCTTTTTTCATAAATCATGCAAAAGAGGGATTTCAAAGCATAGACCCAAAGCTTGAGAATGTTGCTCGCTCCTTGGGTGCTACTCAACTACAAGCTTTTTTCAAGATAACCTTGCCTTTAGCTTACACTCATCTTCTTGCTGGAGCGATAATGTGCTGGGCGAGAGCTATAAGCGAATTTGGAGCAGTTATAGTTATAGCCTATTACCCAATGATCGCTCCTACATTGATATATGAGAGGTTTATAAGCTCTGGATTAAGGGCAAGCTCTCCAGTAGCAGCTATTTTGGTAATGTTTTCCCTATTTGTGTTTGTATTAGTTAGATTATTATCCAGAAAGAGCAGGGAAAGAAGATGATAGAGGTCTTAGATTTATGGAAAAAGCTTGGAGAGTTTTCGCTGAAAGAAATAAATCTTAAGATAGAAGACAAAGAGTACTTTGTTATTATTGGTCCTACCGGTGCAGGTAAAACCGTATTTTTGGAATGCATAGCAGGTTTTTTAGAGCCTGACAGGGGAGAAATTAGAATAGACGGTAAAAAAATCAATGGTTTACCCCCCGAAAAACGTGGAGTGGGGTTTGTTTACCAAGACTATTCGCTATTTCCTCACATGACGGTTTTTGAAAACATAGCATTTGGCTTAAGATTAAGAAAAATGAAAAAAAGCGAGATTAATTCTATGGTAAACGAGGTTATGGAGCTTCTCAGAATTTCTCCCTTAGCTGAGAGATATCCCTCAACCCTAAGCGGAGGAGAAAAGCAAAGGGTAGCTCTTGCGAGAGCTTTGGTGATAGAACCGAAAATACTTCTTTTGGACGAACCATTAAGTGCTTTAGATCCAGAGACTCAGATTAGACTGAGAAGGGAGCTTACAAGAATTCATGAAGAGCTTGAGATAACCACTTTGCATGTAACTCATAACCAAGAAGAGGCTATAGAACTTGCAGACAAGCTTGCGGTAATAAATCAAGGTAAAATAGAACAGATTGGCAACGCAGAGGAGATATTCTTCACGCCAAAAAATATCTTTGTTGCGAGATTCGTTGGCATGGAGAACATATTCAATGCAAAGCTCGAAAAAATAGATCGTAGCAAAAGAAAAGCTATTTGTAAGATTGAAAATAGCGATATAAAGCTTGAGATTAACGAAATTCCAGAAAAAGAAAATTTTAAGATAGGAATAAGACCTGAGGACATAATGATAGTGAGAAAGAATAGCGCTTTTAATAAAGTGAATCTTTTAAAAGGGAGAATTAGGTATATTATAAATAAAGGTGGTGCGTTAAAAAGAATTTCAGTTAGGGTAAGAGACTTAGAGTTTATTATAGATGCGCCTCGATATGTTACCGAAGCAATGAATCTCACAGAAGGAGATGAAATCTTAATAAGTCCAAAGGAAGAGAAAATAAGGATTGTTGAACATGGCTAAGGAAAGCTTTCTAACAGAAAAACAAATTAAAGTGCTTGAACTAAGA
>CAZSVW010000037.1:0-9353 GCA_964610485.1 Candidatus Hydrothermarchaeota archaeon
TGGGCTCGGGCGGATTCGAACCGCCGACCTCCACGTTGTAAGCGTGGCGTCATAACCCCTAGACCACGAGCCCAGCTAATGATTTAGAGTTAATTGTCCCATAGGCAAAAAAAATTATCAATTGTTAAAGATGTCATTGAATGTTTTTCTCAGGTAATTTTCTAGGCTGATTGATTTTTCTTTTGCTATTTTTCTTAAAGCTTTCTCTACGCCAGTTGAGTACTGGATTGCTTTTTTTTCTATTATATTGATACCTTTCCTCCTTGCGATTTCTCTAAGTATATATTTTCTTTTTCCTTCCCTAATTTTGAGGTCGGTGGGGATAGAGAAAGCTATAGAAATTACTTCTCTATCTAGAAACGGGAATCTCATACTTAGCGAGTGGTGTATTGCTATCGGAGTATCTCTCTCCAGATTTACCGTATGCATCCTTTCGAAGTCTCTCATTAGGGCACTCTCTAAATCCTCAACATAGAGATACTTTTTATATCCAGCGAAAAGTTCATCTGCCCCTAGGCCTGATAGAACTACTTTAACTCCGGCTTTCTTTGCCTCTTCGCATGCAATATAAGTTGGAATACCGATGCATACCTTTAGCTTGTCACAACTTTCAATGCAGTCTATGACCTTCCTTACATAGCCTTCAAGCTCCTCCATCTCTATCTCCCTGAATATGATCTCCCTATCTTTGGAAAGCTCTTTGATCAGTTTGTAGTCGTGGGAGTCTCGGAGGGCCACAGAAAAGAGGCTGAAGTTTTTTTCTAACTCCTCAGAAAATCTGGCTAGGATAGAGCTATCCAACCCTCCAGAAAAAAATATTCCATACCTGCTAACATTCCTTGTTCTTTTTTCTATAGAATTCATGATAGCAACTTCAAGCTCTTCTACAGGATTTTCAATCGTTCTCTTTTCATATTGCATCTCTACTCTCTTTTTTTCTCCATCGGCGATGTTTAGCACTTCACCCGGTTTGAGGGTTTTTGCTTCTTCTCCATTTTTCCATAATTCTCGCCTTTTAAAGCTGAAGGATTCTCTACCATAAAATATAGGCACAACTCCAAGCGGATCTCTAGCTATTACCATCTCATTTCCATATCTCACTCCAAATGCAAAGTCACCTTCGATGAGTTTTACAACATTCTCCACGGTTTCAATTAAGTTTCCATTATAGTTTTCCTCCACCAGATGAAGTAGTAGTTCTATCTCTTTATTTGTTGAAAAATTGTGGTGTCTGAGTTTTCCCCTTAATTCCGGGTAGTTATAAATTGCTCCAATTCCGCTTAATGAAAAACCCCTATTACATCCGGTGAGATATTCCACATTTACCAAAATCTTTATATATGTTCATAAGAATTTTTCCTTGAGGTAGATATGTACAGATATATCGCACGAGCTTGGAAGAGACCAGAAGAAAGCTATGTGGGCGAACTTCTAAAGTTAAGAATCCCGGAATGGAGAAAAGAAGGTAGGGTAGTAAGAATTGATAGACCAACAAGGTTAGATAGAGCTAGGGCACTTGGTTATAAAGCAAAGCAGGGATTTGTTGTTGTGAGAGTTAAGGTTAGGAGAGGGGGTAGGAGAAAAGAAAGACCTAGAAAGGGAAGAAAGCCGAGTAAGATGGGAGTTAACAAGTTTACTCCAAAGAAAAGCCTACAGTGGATTGCTGAGGAAAGAGCGGCGAGAAAATACCCAAATCTCGAAGTTCTAAATTCTTACTGGGTCGGAGAGGACGGAAAATACAAGTACTATGAGGTTATCTTGGTAGATCCTCATCACCCCTCAATAAAGAGTGATAGGGAAATAAACTGGATATGCAGCGGTAAGCACAAAGGAAGGGTATTCCGAGGACTGACTTCCGCTGGAAGAAAATCTCGGGGACTTAGAAACAAAGGAAAGGGTGCAGAAAAAATAAGACCCAGTATCCGAGCTCATAAAGGTAAAGGAAAGTAGTATGAAAATTTTTCAAAGTGCAATGCTTACTATAGCAGAGCATATTAAAAAAGTAGCTGAGAGTTTAGACCCTGCTCAGGTTGAGGGATTCGTGGAGGAAATTCTCAAAGCAAATAAGGTCTTTGTCTATGGGGCAGGAAGGTCGGGTCTGGTTGGTAAAGCATTTGCAATGAGACTGATGCACTTGGGGATAGACGTGTATGTGATAGGCGAGATCGTTACCCCCGCGATTTCAGATGGAGACCTGCTTATTCTGATTTCAGGCTCTGGAGAAACTACCTCGGTAGTCAACGCTGGAAGAATAGCCAAAAAGGCGGGAGCTAGGGTGATACTGATAACTACCTACCCAAACTCTACAGCGGGAAAGATAGCTGATCACGTTGTGGTTGTGGAGGGAAGAACCAAACTTAAGGGAGAGAAAGACTTCATACTCAGACAGATTAAAGGAGTGCACCATTCCTTAGCACCTTTAGGAACACTATTTGAGGCAGCTGTCATGGTATTTTTGGACGGAATAATAGCTGAACTTATGAATAGACTCGGGAAGAGCGAGGAAGACTTGAGGGTCAGGCATGCCACTATTGAATGATTTTTCTCAAGTTGCATGTGAAATAGAAAAACTATGTTCTCCTGATATCGGCTCTGTGCTGGTTTTGTTGGGAGTTGCAAGGAATACTTCAAAGGATGGAAGAAAAGTCGAGAAAATTCAAGTTATACGGATTGAAGAGCCAGAGAAAAAAATTAAAAAACTGAAAGATGAGATAATCACGAAATTTAATGTTAAAGAGGTAAAAATATTTTATAAATTTGGGTATATAACACCTGGAGAGCTAATTACCGCAATAATAATATCATCTAAGCATAGAAATGAAGCCTTTCAAGCTGCTATGTATTGTATAGATAAAATAAAAGAAATTTTTCCATTGATTGAAATTTTTGCTACCCCTCGAGGTTAATCACATCCATCACTTTACGCCACTTGTTGCCGTTCATCTCCATTACCCATACTTTCTTTATTTTCCCTTCGCCCTTGAAGTTTTTTGCTGCCTCGATTACTTCTTCTTTGCTTGGCATTTTTTCTGTCTTTTTTAGAGTTACAAAACGCTTAGCTTCAACAGGCATTTCTTTTCCTCTAATTCTAACATTCCTACCCAAATATTCGAGACCATTAATGTAGTACATGGCTGAGACCTCCAGATTTTTATTGTAACTTAGACCTATAAAAATATTTTGGTTTTGGTTTTTATTTAAAACTAACTTTATCGCCTATCTCTATATCCTTCTCTTTTATAACTCCTTTATTCACTTCCAAAACCCATTTTGCCTTTTCTTTGGGTATATAAACCTTCCATGGATTGAGACTCGCTAACTCACAAATTTTGAAGTGTTCATTTATAAATATGAGCTCGATAGGGAACCTCATAAAGAAACTGTGAATGGTTCTCCCCATTGTAAGTTCGATGAGTAAACCTGCGTCTCTAGGTAATTCTTTTCTGAACATCAGTCCAAGAGCCCTATCTAGGAATCCTTTAGCTACTCTTGCATCACAAATTTTTTTGTTTTTTGAGATATTAAATATCTCCAACATGAGGTTGGAATTATATCAACAGATATATAAAAAGCTTAACTCTCTGGGGGATGTGAGTGTACTTAGCTCCGAAACCGGTATACCCAAAGATGTTCTCTTCAATATACTTGTACAGAAGATGGTGAGGAAGGTTAAGCTAAACTATGAGAACTACAAAAGCACGATTTCAGAAGATTCCCCTGTGATAGAAATAGCTAGAGAGCTGGAGATACCCCCGGTAATCGTTTTGAGAATAAAGCTCGAGAAAAAAGGATATGGAAAGAGAAGAATAAAAAAAATATTGAAAAATCCAGAGTTGATTGAGGATGAAGAGCTTAGGAGAGAAGTATTATATGCGATAAGCAATGATTTTGTTTTTTCTCCATATGCTCAACGAGTTCAGAGGATAAGGGGGGATTATGTGGAGGAGATTGTAAGACTGTGGTTGGAGGATAAGAATATAGAATTTTATAGGGAGAATGAGATTCCATTTAAGAAAACTCCAGATTTCCTCATATGTTCAGATTTGAATATTGACGGGATGAAGATAAATTGGATAGAATGTAAGGCATTGTTTGGAGATTTAAAAGAACATCGTTACTATTTGGAAAAACAGTATTCTCACTATGTTAAAGTATACGGAAAGGGAATGGTGGTGTATTGGTATTCATTTGTTGATGGGATAGAAAGGATGGAGCAGAGTATAATTATCAAAGATAGGAGGTTTTTCTGTGATAAGCCCAGAAAAATTGCTGAAACTTCTGGAGAGAGCAAATAGAACAACATTAGAGCATCATGGTAAGGAGATAACGATAGAAAGGGCGATTTTTCTTACTTGGTGGTGTGATAAAGGAGATTGTAAGTTCTGCTATATGTCAGCACAGAGACCAAAAATTAAAAACCCGGAAAAGGCTAAAAGGAAGATTTCTAGGATTTTGGCCGAGGCCGAGATATGTAGAAGAATGGGAATAAATATAGAATTTCTTTCCGGCGGGTATGGTCTATATACCGCGAAGGAGCTTAAGGAGATAGCCGAGCTGGTGGCATATGTCCATAATTCACCCCTCTGGCTTAATGTTGGCGTGCTCCCGTCGAGTGCTCTGGAGCTCTTTGGAGAAGAAGTAGAAGGAATAACGGGGGCTATAGAAACATTTGATATGAAACTACACGATTTTGTCTGTCCCAGCAAGCCTGTTGCACCTATACTTAAAATGCTCGAAAATGCGAATGAAATGGGATACAAAACGGGGATTACTATAATATTAGGGTTAGGTGAAAGATTGGAGGAACTTCCTTGGCTTTTCAAAGTTGTCGAGGAGTATAAAATTGATAGAATAACCTTTTACTCATTAAATCCGCATAAAGATACCTATTTTGCGGATTATCCCCCTCCTCCATCCCTTTATCAGGCATATATTATCGCAAGAACTAGGATGGAGTTCCCCAAAATAAAAATAGTAAGCGGTACCTGGATAGACCAATTATCAAATATAGGGGCTTGTATACTGGCTGGTGCCAATGGAATAACGAAGTTTCCCCTTTTCTCTATTATAGGCAATAGATACGGAAAAAAAATAGAAGAGGAAGTTAGAGCAGCGGGAAGGAGGTTAAAAGGAACATTAACAGACATAACCAAGCTTAATAACGCAACAATAGAAGAAAGGAAATTTAGTCAACCTCATAGATTTGTTGAGATAAAACCGGAATTTGAGAAGATGGTCAAGGACTACATAGATAAAATCATAAAAAGGAGAAGTTAGTTTTTGATAATTTTTTCTAAAATATAATAGCTCCAATCTATTTTTCCTGGCTTATATTTTCTCCCTTTTCCTTTAAGTATTTCTGTAATCTCTTCTGCTACTTCCCCCGGGTCTTTGTTTGTGGTGTCGATTTCATACACATCTCTATGCTTTTCAATGGCCTCGATCAGGCATACGTCCAAAGCTTCTGCTTCTAGGTTTTCTTCAATTTTACTCTTGTTGAATCCTTTTTCTTTTAATCTTTTTCTGAGTTCTTTTGGGTCTGTTCTGAGGATAATTACCATTCCCTCTATATCTAAAAGATGAGAAAAATGACCTACCACTATTGTATTTTCTGTTATAATTTTCATTATTTTTTTGTTTAATTTTTCTATATCTACTATCCTCGTGTCTCTTTCTTTTTTGATTATAATGTCATTATCTAAAATTTCGTTTATTTCTAAAATTTTGAAATTTATTTTTTTTGCGAGAATTTTTGATACGGTGGTTTTTCCAGTTCCAGGAGTGCCAGAAAGGAGAATTATCATTTTACTTTGTTCAGCTTACCCCTTTCAAACCTTGCGATACTGGGAAACAGCTCTTCTAAGCCAGCTATTTCATCCTGTGAATGTGCATCTCTATTTACTAGGGCCACGAAGGACACATCCCTATCGCAAAGTGCATCGATGAGCTTTACTAGGAATTCATATACAGATTTTTCATCCAAATTTTTAATTAATTTAGAGAGAGTGGAAAATATTATCACGCTATCCTTGGGTATGTTGTCAAGCACCGCACTAAAATACTCTAGAGAGGTCATGGGAATCTCCAAGATTCCTGGGTTTTTCCCACCAAACTCTCGTTTTGTTCTCGGCATATCTATAAGTTTGAGTAGCCCTCCCTCTATCCCATCTTTAAAAATTTTATAAAACATGTTTGTCCTAGGCTGGCTGGACACGAGCAACACGTTCTTACCTTTGGCAAGATAGTCATTAATCAGAGAGACTATCATCCCTTCGAAATTCTCTTTTGGATCATACTCGACTAGGGAGAAGTCTCCCAAAATGTCTGATATTCCTTCTCTATCCTCCACCTTTTCTGGTTTTATGAATTTTACCTTAGAAATTTCATCTTTTAATTTTTTGTATTCCTCCTCTAAGGATTTATGCTGTTTTATTAATTCTTTATGGGCTTTTTCTAGTTTTTTCTCCAACTCTTTCATATGTAGGATGGAATCGATCTTTGTAAGCAGTATTTTTTCATTGAATGGTTTGCTAAAGTAGTCGTTAGCTCCAAGTTTTATACCCTTTACTATGTCTTCCTCATTATTCTTTACACTCACTATAATGACGGGTATTCTCTCTGTTTCGGGATTTTTCCTTATTCTCTCTAGGACTTCATAGCCATCTATTCCAGGCATCATCAAATCCAAGATTACCAAGTCTGGTTTTTCAGCAATAACCTTCTCCAATCCTTCTTCTCCGCTATATGCTGGGATAACTTCATGTCCCATTTTTTCCAGGATCTTCCTCATCAGGAAAACCACATCAGCTTCATCATCTATCACAACTATTTTCGCCACGTTATCACCTTTCCTATTCTCGCAAGAATATCGGTTCTGGTTATGATACCTTTTACCTTTCCTTCTTCATCTACAACTATAAGTCTGCTAATGTTTCTCCTGTTCATTTTATCAATTGCAAGGTAAAGGTATGCTTCTTCATCAATTGTAACTACATTTCTATTCATTATATGCTCAACAGTTTCGTTTTCTTTGTTGTCTGCCACAGCCTTGGCGATATCATATACAGATACTATTCCTATCGGAATTCCATCCTTTACGACAGGAGCCCCTCTTATCCCCTCTTTAACTAAAATTTTTGCAGCATCTCTCACGTAGGTTTTTGGTGGTATGCTCTTTATATTGGTTGTGGCAAGGTCTTTGACTCTCTCCTTGGGTATGCTCACTATTTCCTTCGTTTCAATTACTATCACGTTGTCTATATCATCTCTTGCTATTACTTTTCCCTTTACTACGAGTTTATTTACGGGAGTGGGGCCCATCTCCACCATGCTGCCTATGTTTACTTTCTTTACTTCTCCTATTACATGGAGGGATGCACTGCATTTGTCTGGGTTTGGTATATCTGTGAAGCTTAAGCTTACAACCGCTATGTCTTTCATAGGTTTCCCATCTACTTTGAATGGCACCTCTACCTCCTTTTCGAACATTTCGAAGTCAAGAGCTCTGTAACCTTCTACAGTTGGTCTGTATCCTCCTTTTGGTCCCGGTACTCCTTCAACTAGTCCCATACTCCTGAGAAATTGCATCTGGTTTCTAATTGTGCCCGGATTGCGATTTATGACTTCTGCTATCTCCTCTCCTTTGACAGCTTCTCCGCCAGATTTCCTATAAAGGTCAATCAGAGCGAGTAAAATTTCTTTTTGTACTGGAGTGAGCTTCATACCCTATAAATTTTTAATAAACTTTCTATATAAAAATTAACCATGATTTTAAAAAAAATTGAAAATGGTGAGATACCCAATATCAAAAAAATAAACAATTCTATCGCCACAAAAAATCTATGTCCCGGGGTTAGGGTATACGGTGAGAGAGAGATAAGGGGGTTTAGGGTCTGGAATCCCAAAAGAAGTAAACTATCGGCGGCAATTTTTAAGGGATTAAAAGAATTTCCATTTAAGAGAGATTCCAAAGTCCTTTACTTGGGTGCGGCTTCCGGTACAACATCCAGCCATATTTCTGATATCGTTGATTCTGGTATAGTTTACTGCGTTGAGTTTTCTCCCAGAGTTTTTTCGAAGTTGCTGGAAGTATGCAAAAAAAGGAAAAATATGGTTCCTATTCTGGAAGATGCTAGATTTCCAGAGAGATACGAGCCCTTTATTGATGTGGTAGATGTTATATACCAAGATATAGCCCAGCCAGACCAAGTTGACATAGCAAAGAGAAATGCAGATTATTTTCTTAGGGAAGGAGGATATCTCTTTCTTGCACTTAAAGCGAGGAGCATAGATGTGAGCAAAAGTCCAAAAAAAGTTCTCAAAAACGAAATTAAAAAACTAAAAAGAGAATTTAATTTACTCGAGAAAATCTCGCTAGAGCCCTATCACAAGGATCACTTTATGATTGTTGCTCATTATGTGTAGGTTGCATATACTTCACTTCCCTCTTCCAAGTACTTTTCTATCCATCCCCCGATGTTGGTATTCTTACCGACCTTTATCTCGCCTTTTCGTCCAACGGTAGCTGTGAAGAGATAGTGCTCATCTGCGAAAATTTTTAAGGTTTTCCCCATGAAGTTTCTGCCTATTTTAAGAACGTAGTATTCTCCTTTTTCTACAATCTTTATTGGAAATTTTTCTTTTTTGGTTTTCTTTTCTTCCAACGCTTTAACTTCTATATTTATCCCAAGTTTCTCTTCTAATTTCTCTATTCTCCTGCCCTTCCTGCCTATGAGTTGGGGTATGTATTTGTCATCTACCCATACTATGGCTTTTGAGTCCTTCACCTCAATGTCAAAAACTGCCTTTGGTATTAATTTTCTAAGTTCCTGCTTAATCCTTTCTTTAGCAAGTTTTTCTATGGGTTTTGGTTCTTTTTTCAAAATCGGCATAACCACCGTCTGCTCTCCGAAAGTGTATATTTCATACTCCACCTTCTCGGTCTCAAAATCTCTTACTTCAATTACCGGTCTAGAAAGGTCGCTCTCCATCATCCCTTCAGGTACTTTCACGGTAAAGTGCAACTTGTATACCTTCTGGATACTTCCATCCTTGATGAATATTATCGTATCTACTATCTGTGGAATCATCCCAAGCTCCACCCTACCGATAAATCTCTGGATCGCATCTATTGCCTTAGTAGCATGCACTACCCCAACCATGCCCACACCCGCTAAACGCATATCTGCGAATATTTTAAAGTCTCTGGTTTTCCTAAGTTCGTCGTATATTGTGTAATCTGGTCTTACAAGAAGAAGAATATCTGCAGTTTTTTCCATGTCTCCTTCTAGTGGAGCATATTGAGTTATCTCATCACTTACTATAAGATCTCTCGGAGATTCCATGGTTTTCAC
>CAZSVW010000038.1:0-6556 GCA_964610485.1 Candidatus Hydrothermarchaeota archaeon
TCTTCGGTCCAAGCGCTCTTAAGTTTCCTCTTGAATGGTAAGCTTGGCCCACCGGGGGCATCAAAGGTCCCCATGAGAGCATTCAAAGCCATTATTGCTTGAGTAGCGTAGAAGCCGCCAGGAGTTTGAGCTATACCTGCCCAGCATATCGTTGCAGGATGCTCCGCTGTTGCGAATTCTATCGCTATCCTCTCTATGGTGGATGCTGGAACTCCGCTTATCTTCTCTGCCCACTCTGGAGTCCTTGGCACGCCATCCTCTTCGCCAAGTAATCTCTTCTTGAAGTCCTCAAAACCATAGGTCCAGTTTTCAACGAACTCCTTATTATAAAGCTCGTTTTTAACTATTACATAACACATTGCCATTGCTATTGCTCCATCGGTCCCCGGCTTGGGAGCAATCCACTCATCCGCAAGCTCAGCCACTTCGCTTTTTCTTGTGTCGAATACCACGAGCTTAGCTCCTCTCTTTAATGCATCTTGGAAGAATTTTACCTTTCTTCTTCCATACGAAGTGCATGTTTCATTAACTCCCCAGAGGATTATATAGTCAGACTCTCTATAGTCTATCCATGGTCTCTTGTCATTCAAGTTATGCTCATTAGCCATTCTTATGCTATTATCGCACATAGGTCTATGCGTGGTTATGTGGGCACCGTAAGCTTTGAAAACCGCTTGGGTTAACCAAGTGTTGAAATTGTTTCCTCTAAGGAATCCTACCTTTGAAGGCTCTATGCTCTTCAAGAGCTCTACGGTCTTATCCAGCGCCTCTTCCCAAGTTGCCTTCCTGAATCTATCTCCTTCCCTTATCAATGGCCACTTTAGCCTATATGCGCTATATGTATGCTGAATATTTGAAGCGCCCTTTGGACAGATTATTCCTCCGCCTTTTGGATCCCCCGGCAACCCTGAAACTTTTACCATTATTCCGTCTTTTACCGTGACCCTCAGTCCGCACATTCCGCCGCAGAGATAGCAATGGGTATTTATTACCTTCTCTGGCTCCTCAGGCTTTGCTCCCTCTTTTATTGTTACATACTCGTCTCCAAGCTCGAGCACCTTAACAGCTTCTGCAAAAGCTTTTATTGTATCAACAATTGATGCCTCTGGAAGTTTAGAATTCTTTATGTCATCTACTATTTTTTCTTCCATTGAAACTATGCTTTCAGTTAATTCTGCTACTGCCTTGTAAAAGTCTGCTTGAGAATATTTTTTCAAATTATCACAGAAGTCCTTCATCCATTTGAAATGCTCTGCCACAAAGTTTGCTTGTAATTCTACCTTCTCTTTCTCACAGAGATATGCCATGAACTCGAGCTCTACTGCAATGTGGTCATCAAGGTCTGGATACTCTTCGGATTTATGCACCCCGGCCTCTCTGAAGAATTTCCTTACTTTAAATACGGGCTCCTGCATAACTACTGGCTCACCAGTTACATAAACTGATTCGTATGGGAAAACTGGAGTTACACCAGCGTTTAAGAAGATATCTGCATATTCGTATCTAAGTTCTTTAAAAAGTTCATCAACATCTGCATTTTTCATAACTTCTGCGAGTTTTTTTCCTCCAGAGACCTTTGAAATCGCTGCCAAAAATTTCTCATCCTTCATTTTGCTTAAAAGTTCCTTTGGTATTTCGTCTCTGTAAATTGCTGAAAGAAATTTAAACACCGTCGCCCTATCTCTCATAAAGTCTAAAAAAGCTTGGTCCATTAGTGTCCACCTCCTTTTTTTGGCAGAAATAAATATAAACTACTAAATATTTAAATTTTCTTTCGTTATTTTAAAAAATTCTTTTAAAAAAATAAAAAAAGTTTATTCTAAAATTCCGTCTTCCCTTAATTTTCTAATCTCTTCGATGTACCAATCTTTTGCTTTTTCAATGTCCATCAAATTCTTAAGTTCTTCTTCTAGATTTGTGGCTTTTATTTTTATAAGCCACTTATCATAGGGGTTCTCTTTGATAGAGGCTGGATCATCTTGTGCTTCCTCATTTACTTCAACGACCTCCCCACTTACTGGAGAAATCAATTCTCCCGTAGCCTTGATTGTCTCTATAACCCCAAAAGCCTCTCCTTGAGTTACACTATCCCCCTCGGAGGGTAATTCTAAGTAGACGAAATCTTTCGCTACAGCCACTCCAACCGGTGTTATCCCCACGGTAACTATATCTCCCTCGACCTTTGCCCATATGTATGCACCGGAGCTTTCATAATATAGATCTTCCTTGAGTTCAAATCCTTCTACGTCCATAAAGAATAAAGAATACTGAAAACTATTTAAAACTTTATTCTTTCCGAATTAGCATATATATTAAAATTCTCCCTCTTTGCAAAACCTATCAGTGTTACTCCATATTTCCGAGCAAATAGAACTCCAGATAAAAGGGGAGCTCCGATAGATGCCAGTATAGGTATTCCCGCCATCACTATCTTCCTAACCCTCCCTTCACATACCCTTCCACTGCATACTACGTATGATTCCTCAAAATTTATCCCTCTTTCTAACGAAATCCCAAGCAGCTTATCTATGCACGCATGTCTACTCACATCTTCTACAATTATAGAAGTATCGCCACTTATCAACATAGAAACGTGTGTACCTCCCGTTTTTTTCCACGCTTTAGCTTTACGTATGAGGTCTTTTGCACGAAAAACTATTTCCCTACTCTCAATTTGAAAATTAGATTTTATCTTTTCGAATTTTCTCTCTTTCTTTTTCACCTCTACCCTAGCTGAGTTATTATCTATCCTTATTCTTAGCACATCATCTAGCCCCCCTATTATACCTTCTCCAAAACAGTACCCTATACTAAATTCCTTAAGGAATAAAGGAGAAATTCTGAACGAATTTTCAATTTTTCCATTTATAAACAGTTTAAATTTTATGTCTTCAGCAACATAATCAGTTTCCTCTTCTAATGACCTATAAATTTTCACTTTTCTATACATCTCTCGAGCTCCAGTACCTTTTCTAATCGTGCCTTTGTAATTGGATATTTTGGAGCATATTCGCACTCAAATTTTGAAACTTTGCCATATACTCCAATTTTTTTTGCTATCTCGATTATTTCTTTTTTGTCCAACCCTATTAAAGGTCTATATATGGGAATGGTAGCAGCCTGAGAAATAACAAAGAGATTATCCAATGTTTGGGATGCAACCTGACCAAGAGAATCGCCGGTGACTATTCCTTTCGCCCTATTTTCTTCTGCCACTCTTTCAGCTTTCCTTATCATCTCACGTTTACATAGGATACATGTATATTTATTTCCCTTAATTTTTTCTAGAAAACTGATATGTTCGATATCCATAAATTCTAGAGTAGAGGAATATTCTCTAAGAATTTCATAAATTTCTTTTGCATTTTTAAGAGAGTGTTCATTTATATATAGATGTAAAAGTATGGGGTCACACCCCCTCTTCATCATCATCCAAGTAGCTACGGCTGAATCTATCCCTCCGGAGAGAAGAGAAACCACCTTACCTTCCACCCCAAAGGGTAAACCTCCCACGCCAGGGATAATTTCATTGAAGATATAGCACCTATTGTTCCTTATTTCTATGTAAATTTCTTCATCAGGAAAAGTTAAATCCACCTTTATAGGGATTTCCCTTCTTATTTTTTCTCCCAATTCCCTAGCAATGTCTATTGATGTGAAATCATGACTCCCCACTCTACTTACTCTCAAAGCAAAGCTTTTTTTCTCTTTTAAGACCCTCTTTGCAAATTCTAAAACTTCTCTCTCGAGATTTTCTAGATCGCATTGAACGCAAGGAGAGAAGGAGCTTATTCCAAAAATCTTTGCAAGCTCGTATTTGGCCTCTTGAGGCGCATATACCCATATCCTCCCTCTTTCTGTTCTGATTTTACAGTTTTTTATTTTCTCTTTTATATTTCTTGCTAAAGCTGACTCCCAAACTTTCCTTACTCTCATCGACTTTAAGGCAAGCTCATCGTATCTTACTAGATACAACATAACAACAAAGATTTAATTTCAATCTTTATAATAAAATTAAAGGATATGCAATCCCTTCTCAAGTGGTTTGAAAATAAAGGTTCTGTAATGATTGCATTTTCTGGAGGAGTAGACAGTTCGGTAGTAGCTAAAGCTGCCTATGATGTACTTGGAGACAACGCCATGGCAATAATCGGAGTATCGGAGCTACTACCTATAAACGAGCTCAAAAATGCTAAAATGATAGCAGAGGAGATAGGAATAAAGCTCATGATTTTTAAACATATATTACCAAAAGAATTTCACAAGAACTCAAAGGAGAAATGTTATTACTGTAAAAAAAGCATGATGGAAAAAATCCTAAAAATTGCCAAAAAAGAAAAATTTAACCTAGTCGTTGACGGAACCAACTATGATGACATTTTCTCATACAGACCTGGCATAAGAGCCCTAAAAGAGCTGAAAATAAGAAGCCCCCTAGTAGAACTCAAGATAAGGAAAAGTAAAGTTAGAGAAATAGCAAAAAAGATGGGTTTGTCAAATTATAATAAGCCGCCTATAGCATGTATGGGTATCAGAATTTTTAATAATAAATAATGAAAAAATTTTAAGATGCTAACCCTCTGTTTTTTCTCAAATGCCCAAAAAGATAGCTGTGATAGGCGGAGGCATTGCGGGGATAGAGATAAGTATAAAACTCTCTCTGCTCGGATTTAAAGTTTACTTATTAGAGAAAAGGCCTTTCTTAGGAGGAAATGCCGTAAATTTATATAAATTTTTTCCGACCGATGACTGCTCCACCTGCATCTCCCTTGGGGATATGAGAACATGTTTTTACAGGTCAAAATTGTCTGAAATTAGAAATTTAAAAATTCTAACGGGAGTTTCAATAACCAACATTAGAAACTCTAATAAAGAGTTCGAAATAGAGATACTCAAACAACCCACATACATAGATGCCAGTAAATGCAGGCTCTGCGGTGCTTGTGTAGAGGTTTGTAAATCTAATGCAATTCTAGCTCCCCAAAATTTACAAGCTATCCCTTTATCGTATGTAATCGACATTGAGAAATGCAGTAAGTGCTATGAATGCTCGAATATCTGTAAATTTAGTGCAATTAACCTAGATGAGGGAGAAGAAAAGCAAAAACTAAACGTTCACGGCATAGTTATCGCGACTGGTTTTGAGGAGTGGAAACCCGAGGAGATCAAAAATTATGGATATGGGAGGTATAGGAATGTTATAACTCAACTTGAACTTGCAGAGATGTTGTGCAAAGGGAATCTACCCGAGGGAGACAGATTTTTAATGATACTATGCGTCGGTTCAAGAGATAAACACCATAGGTATTGTTCGAAGATATGCTGTACCTATGCACTCAAGCATGCCATCATGCTTAGAGAGCTGGGGAAGGATGTCAGCATATGTTATATCGATATCAGAACCTATGGGAGGCATGAGGAATACTACACCAGGGCAAGGGAGCTTGGAGTTAGGTTCATTCGCGGGAAACCGGGAGAGATAGTTGAAGATAGAAAAAGTGAGAAGCTGAAGGTTTTTGTTGAGGATATCGAAAGTGGGGAATTGAAGGAGGAGATATACGATGTTGTAGTACTGACTCCCGCACTAATTCCGTCTCCCTCAAACAAGAAGATTGCGGAGATGCTCGGGATAGATATAGATGAGTACGGATTTATTAGACAGTTGAATCCCAAGCTGAGGAAGGTGGAGACGGGGAAAAAGGGGATTTATGTATGTGGGTGTGCATCTGAGATAAAAGATGTAGGTGAAATAGCTGTCGAGACCTCATCGCTTGCCCTTGATATTTACCTAGATATAGGGGAGAGAAAATGGTAAAAGTATTCCTCTGCTCATGTGCGGATGAGATCTCAAAATTTTTAGATATAAAAAGGATAGCAGAGAGTATAAAGGAAATAGAGGGAGTAGATAGTGTAGAAGTAGTGAGGAGCGCATGTTCTGAAAAATTCAAAGAAAAACTTAAAAATATATCTGGAGAAATCGTAATAGCTGCTTGTTCTCCACAAATACATTCATTTTTAAAAAAATTTGAAACGGTAAACTGGAGAGAACACTGCGCATTTCCTCACAAAAATCAGAAAATCGCGAATGAAAAGGCACTATCCCTATTGAAGGCTTCTATAGAGAGAGCAAAATATAGAGAGAGAATTAAAACCTATAAGGGAGAAATTACTAGCAGTAAGAAAATAAATAGGCCGGTATTGGTTATAGGAGGGGGGATATCGGGAATTCTCGTAGCTAGAAAATTAAGAGAATCTGGATTTGAAGTATATATTATCGAAAAAGGGGATAAGCTTGGAGGAAAAATATCAAACTTTAGAGAAATTTATCCATACAACAAAAGCGGGGATAGTATAGTAAAAAAGGAGATAAATAAGCTCAAAGGAGTCAAAATTTATTTAAATTCAAAAATTGAGAAGATTAACGGATCTTTTGGTAATTTTGAAGTTTTAATTGAGGGAGAAGAAAAGCAAAAACTAAACGTTCACGGTATAGTTATTGCAACTGGTTTTGAGGAGTGGAAACCCGAGGAGATCAAAAATTATGGATATGGGAGGT
>CAZSVW010000038.1:6656-9330 GCA_964610485.1 Candidatus Hydrothermarchaeota archaeon
CCAAGCTGAGGAAGGTGGAGACGGGGAAAAAGGGGATTTATGTATGTGGGTGTGCATCTGGGATAAAAGATGTAGGTGAATGTATAAGAGAAGCTAATGCTGTGGTTTTTCATATTATCAAAGACATTTTAGAAAATTGTAATGACGATGTCAATATAGCTAGGATAATCGAGGAAGCATGCGTAGGATGTGGAATATGTGAAAAGCTCTGCCCTACTGGAGCTATAAAAATAATAAACGAAAAAGCCGTAATAAATGGGCTAGAATGTAGAGGATGTGGAATATGTGTAGCTAACTGCCCTTACTTTGCCATCGACCTCTATAAGTATAGTAGGGAGGAACTTTTTAGATACTTAAAATCCCTGCTAAGGGAGAATACAATTCCCCACCCTATAGTAAATTTTGTATGTGAAGAATGTGGAAATGCCTGCATAGATCTAGCTGGGCTACAAAAGTATCAATACCCAGCAAACATTATACACGTAACAGTGCCTTGTTTGGGGAGAATATCGGTAATCGAGATACTGAAAGCTTTTGAATTTGGAGCAGAAAAGGTCTTATTAACTGGATGTAAAGAGGGTACATGCCACTACACTGGAGGAGAAAAAATAGCCATCGCCCATTTTAATCTAGCTAAGTCTATTTTAGAAGAGATAGGATATCACAACAAGTTACACCTCTTCTTAGTGTGTGCTGCAGATGTAAAAGAATATATAGAGAAGATTAGGGAGTTGAGCGAATGTTCGAACCAAGGATAATAGCTTTTCTCTGTAACTGGTGTAGCTATGCTGGCTCTGATATAGCTGGAGTTTCCAGAATGCAATATCCTCCGAATATTAGAATAATCAGGGTAATGTGCTCTGGTAGAGTAGATATAGCATTCATACTGCAAGCGCTTCTTTCGGGTATAGATGGAATCTTAATTGCTGGATGTCATCCGGGAGAATGCCACTACATAGATGGAAATCTAAAGGCAGAGAGACGAGTAAATTTCTTAAAAGAACTTCTGAAAAATATAGGCATAGAACCAGAAAGGGTAAAAATTACTTGGATTTCGGCATCTGAAGGTAAAAAATTTCAGGAAACTGCTAAAGAATTTACTGAATTTATAAGAAGCATGGGGCCTAACCCGCTAAAGTTGAAGAAAGTTAATGTGAAATTTGATGAGAATAAAAGAGAGTTCATTCGTAAAATTATTTCTGAAATATGCGGAAAAAGAATGGAATCTGACAAAATAATCAAAAAAATTGAAGATATGGTAAAATGAACAGGAATGTGCTTGTAATAGGAGGGGGAATCGCTGGTATACAAGCATCTCTCGATTTAGCTGAAAGAGGGCATAAAGTCTATTTAATAGATAAATCTCCCAGTATTGGAGGTAATATGGCTAGATTAGACAAAACATTCCCTACTAATGATTGTTCCACATGCATCCTTGCCCCAAAGATGGTTGAGGCTTCTAGACATGAAAGAATAAAAATATTGGTAAATTGTGAACTGACTAGCTTAGAAGGAGAGGCTGGAAGATTTAAAGCTAAAATTTTGGTAAAAGAGAGAGTAGACCCTCTAAAATGCACCGGATGCGGAGAATGTGAGAATGTTTGCCCAGTAATCAAGCCGAATGAATTTGATGAAGGGTTGGGGGTAAGAAAAGCCATATACAAGCCATTTCCACAGGCTGTTCCACCGGTTTATGCTATAGATGATGAGGCTTGCATAGGATGCGGACTGTGCCAACTTGTTTGTGATGCTAACGCCATTCATATGAATAAAAAATGGAGGGAAATAGAGTTAGAAGTAGGAGCGATAATCTTAGCGACAGGTTTTGAAGAATTTAACCCCGAAATCAAAGAAGAATACGGATATGGGAGATATAAGAACGTAATAACCGGGCTCCAACTTGAAAGATTACTTTCCTCCTCAGGACCTACTCAGGGGCATGTGGTTAGGCCTAGTGATGGAAAAGAACCAAAGAGAATAGCTTGGATACAATGTGTTGGTTCTAGGGATGTGAAATGCCAGCCATATTGCTCTACCGTGTGTTGTATGTATGCAACAAAGCAAGCGATGGAAATTGGAGAGCGTTTGCCGTATGTAGAGCGATTTATATTCTTTATGGATATCAGAGCCCATGGTAAAGGGTTTGAGGAATACTACCTCAAAGCCAAGAAAAAGGGAGTGAACTATATTCGGGGAAGAGTTTCTAGGATAATAGAAGAACCCGAAACAAAGAAACTCATATTAAAATATGAGAATACAGAACAAGGAAAAGCTGGAGAATTAAAAGTGGATTTAGTTGTACTGAGTGCTGCGTTAATCCCTCCAAAAACAAATAAGAAACTTGCGGAAATTTTGGGGATAGAATTAAATGAATATGGATTTTTCAAACCAAAAGATCCTCTTTCAATTGTCGAATCTACTAGAAAGGGAATTTATCTGGCTGGATCATCTACTATGCCCAGAGATATCTCCGATTCTGTTGCATTGGCCTCCGCTGCTGCTGCAAAAGTTACAGAACTGTTGGGTTATGAGAATATATCGGAAGAAAAAGATATTCCAGAGATAAAGATAGAAAAGGAACCTAGGATAGGTGTGTTTATCTGTCATTGTGGTTTGAATATTGCCGGTGTAGTTAATTGTAGAGAGGTTGCAGAATTTGCGAAAAAATTAGACA
>CAZSVW010000039.1:0-9188 GCA_964610485.1 Candidatus Hydrothermarchaeota archaeon
GGTGTTGATATGAAAAATGGAGAGTTTGTTATTCCGGGAGATGAGTTGGGAACATGTGAAGAATTCATTCCGGGTGAAGGAACATATGAGGAAGAGGGAAAAATCTACTCAAGTGTAACTGGAATAGTAAATATAGATTTGAAAGAAAGAAAAATAACTGTAGTACCAAAGACCAGTACTCCACCTCTTTTGCGGAAGGGGAGTATAATAATAGGTAAGGTCTTAGACGTTAAACCACAAATAGCGCTTGTGGATATAGTAAAATTAAAAGGAGTAGAGAGGAGTATAGCTATAGGGGCTATTGGAAGCATTCATATCTCCCAAACGAGAAGTTCTTTCGTTGACGATTTAACCAGAGAATTTAAAGTAGATGACATTGTTTGTGCAAAGGTCATTAACCCCACTACTTTGCCGGTTTTCCTCTCTACGAAAGACCAGAATCTGGGGGTAATTAGAGCTTTTTGTGAAATTTGCAACGTACCTTTAATTAGGATGAACAACAAACTTAAGTGTCCAGAATGCGGTAGAATAGAGACGAGGAAAATATCATCAGAGTACGGCAAAGGTCTTATTTGAGGTGGGTAAATGAAGGTGAAAATTCTTAGAGAAACAGTAGATGAACTTGAGTTTGAGATAGTTGGTGAAGACCATACATTCTGTAATTTATTAAAAGCAAAGTTGAATTCAATGGAAGGAACACTAGCAGCATATAGGATAGACCACCCTCTGGTTTCCCACCCTAGGTTCTTTATTAAGGTAAGGGGGACAAAATTTGAAGAAAAAATTCCAATAGAAAAGATTAAAGTTAAGGGGCTTGGACCTAAAAGGATAGAGAAATTGAAATCTGTTGGAATAGAGCATGCAAACGACTTGGAAGGGAAGGATTTGGGGAAGTTATCCAACGAGCTCCAGATACCTAAGAACGTTTTAGAAAAAATATTACAAGAGGCAAAGAAGGTCCATCCATCTATAGCAAGAAAAATTCTAATAAGGGGATTAGAAGAATTGGAGAAGGAATTCATTAAGCTTAGAGATGAAATCTAAGATTATAGAATTATCAGGTATAGGGGACACATTGGTCAATTTTGTATATTCGCTCGCTTTTTTTAAAGCACGAAATGTTGCAACCAGCAAAAGGGTCTCCAATGATGTATTGTATAGGGCGGTGATTAACTCGGGTTTAAGAGATAGGATAGGTAGCAGAAAAGATAAACATGAAGTTGCGGATTTTGCAGAGGGCTTGATATTCTATGCATGGAGAAAGAAGATAATATCGATAGAGGAATGTGTAGAAATCTTAGTTAAAAATATAGATGATGAAGTAGAAGCTTTTACTAATCTTCTAGAAATGATAAGGAGAAGAACGGGATGGTAAAATGTTTTTGCACTTGCAATGGATATAAAGTACCAGCTTTGGCTGTGGATGCTGTAGTAGTTCAGAAAAATAAGATATTGCTCATTAAAAGAGCCAAAGATCCATTTAGAGGTTTTTGGGCTTTGGTTGGAGGGTTTGTAGAATGTGGTGAAACTACGGAGGAGGCTATAGTAAGGGAGGTAAAGGAGGAAGTGGGACTTGATATCGAGATACTTGAGTTGCTGGGCGTCTATTCTTCACCAGAGAGAGACCCAAGGGGTCATGTGGTAAGCATATGTTATATTGCAAGGGGTGTAGGGGATATCGTAGTTGGTGAGGAAATAGAAAAAGCGAAGTTCTTTTATTTAAATGAGATAAAAGAACTTCCTTTAGCCTTTGACCATGCGAAGATTATATCAGACTATGAGGCGAGAAAATGTTCTGTAAAAAATGTGGAAGTCTAATGCTCCCTAAGAATGGTAAACTCGTGTGTACACAGTGTGGAAGAGAAGAGGAAATCTCAAATAAGAATGAATTTAGATTGAGAGAGAAAAATAAAAAGAAAAAGGAGCTGTTGGTGGTTGACGAAGAAATTAAAACCTTACCCACCGTTAGGGTAGAATGTCCCAGATGTAAGAATATGGAAGCAGAGTGGTGGCTGGTACAGACGAGGAAAGCGGATGAACCAGAAACTAGATTTTTTAGGTGTACGAAGTGCAAGTATACATGGAGGGAATACGGATGAGAAGATTACCTGCAATTGAAAGGGAAATAGGAAAGATAAGAGATGATGATTTTAGAGTGAAAATCCTCGGAGTAATTGTAGATAGAGATGAAACAAATCAGTGCGCCTTAATAGATGATGGTAGTGGAAAGGCAGTACTATATTTCATGAGCAGGGAGAATTTTGATATGGCACGTGAAGGCAAGGTGGTGAGAGTAATAGGAAAAGTGAGGAGGGAGGAAAATATTGAAATAGATGTAGAGATAATTCAAGATATGAGCAATCTAGATTTGGCTCTATATGAGCAAGTAAGGTATGTACTAAATGAGGGAGGCTAAAAATGTTTAGGGCAACATTGTCTGAAGGGAAAATGTTGAAGTCCAGCATGGAAGCAATATCTAATATGATAGATGAGGCATGTTTGATTGCGACTCAAGAGGGGGTAAGACTCCGTGCAATGGACCCAGCCCATGTGGCTCTGGTAGATTTTCAGCTCAAACGTGAAATTTTTGACATATATGAGCTGGATAAGGAACAATGCTTTATAGGATTGGATTTAAATAGGTTTTATACTATCCTAAAGAGAGCTGGAGCTAGTAGTAAATTAAGCTTAGAAGTCTTAGAAGATGCCAATCTGTTGAGAATAAGATTTAGTGGGGACTCTTCCACCAGGATGTTCAGTATACCACTCATTGAAATTACGGAGGAGGAGCTTAGAGTTCCAAAGTTGGAGTTCCCTTGTTTGGTTGAGATAGACCCAGCTATATTGAAAGAGGGAATAAAAGATGCCGAGATAGTCAGTGACCATGTTACATTTTCAGTAGATGACGAAAATTTCTATATATCTGCGAGAGGAGAATTGGGAGAAGTAGAAATAAAAGTGGGTAAAGAAGGGGCAATGAGTTTTGAGGTTAAAGAGCATGCTAAAAGCATGTTTTCTATCGAATACCTCAGGGACATGTTGAGGGCAAGCGATATTGCCTCTACCGTTAAGATTTACTTGGGGAATAATATCCCAGTTAAACTTGAATTTTCTTCGACAGGGGTGGAGCTAAGTTTCCTTTTAGCTCCAAGAATTGAAGCAGAGTAGGAAAAATAAATGCTTTTCAACCCTTTTAGTAAAGAAGCCATAAAAAAATTTATAAAATTAAAAAAAATCCCAGCAGAGGCTTATAATTTAGCTATTAGGAGAATCGAACACCCAAGAGTAGATGAGAAAATAGAAGACAAGATAGATGCGATTTCCCTTTATTTAATTTTAGATGCAGCTCTACTGTATGGAAAGAACTCTAGAGAAGTACATTTTGCTAAGAAAATTGTGAGCCTAATAGTGCTTGATAGAGTATGTAGATGTATAAGTAAGAGTTTCAAGCATGGGGAATATGATGCAGATTTTATCTCTAGTATTCTTTCTCAGTTTTTGGAAATCAAGGCTACAAAGGAACTTATTTCTGAAAATGAATATAGGGTAATTAGTTGTACTACTGCTGAGGAAAAACCCTATTTTGCTATTAGGTGGACTTACTTATTAGAAGGAGAATTTAAAATTACAGATTTTTATATCTATAGGGGGTATGCATTCATAGGAGTAAATGCCCTCACTAGGATAATTAAGACACTCATAGAAAAAAATGTAGACTACTATATCTCTACTAGAAATGTTTTAGAGAATAGGAAGTTAGTAGAAATAGGCAATAGAATTTCGCTAAAAGCAAAAGATTTAGATTTTTTGACTAATTTTATATCTAGGCTAACTCCCACAGCAAAGAAAACATTTGGATTTAGTTTAGAGAGCAGAAATTTGAGGCAAGAATATTTCCCCCCATGCGTTAAAAAAGCGATGTTGGGTGTGGGTGCGGGACTGAGAAACTATGCGATCACCATGCTCCTCACCTCATTTATCTCCTATGCAAGGATAGCCCCAACTGGTGCTAGAAAAAATGCAAAAATTTCAGATTATATTAAGGATATCACCATAGTAAAAGAGGAAATTTTACCTATAATCTACAAAGCTGCTCAGAACTGTACTCCTCCTTTATTTGATGATCAACCCACAGAGAAGATGAACATTTTATATCATTTAGGTTTCGGTTTAACTCAAGAACCAAGACTTGAAGATAGCGGAAAATCAAAATGGTATTTTCCACCTAATTGTGATAAAATAAGAAGAGATGCTCCTCAACTTTGTGAACCAGATGAGTTTTGCAGAAATATAAAAAATCCGCTAAGTTATTATGTGAAAAGAGTTTCTAGAGAAGGAATAGAGGTTGAAGGGATAATTGAAAGGATAATTGTTAGTAATATGGGGGGTAAATTTAGAATTAAAGCAAAATTAAGGGCTGGAGATAGAAATTTTTTCATAATTGCAAAAAAAGGAGCAATAGAAAATTTAATTCCTAATGCTGAAAATATGGAGGAGGATGAGTTGGGCAAATTGATAGAGATAAATCTCGTGGGTAAGAGAGTTAGGGTCAAAGGAAAGAAAGCAGGAAATAGGATAATCGTTAAAAAAATTTCCGAGGTATAGGTGGTAACTTGTTCAGAGAGGCTTCTCCGGAAGAAAGAAAAAGATATTATGAGGAAGAATGGAAAGAAAAGGACATACCAGATTTTATATCTACAACACTCAGCAGGAGAGAATTTGGATTTGATTATGATGGTTCGGGTCCAAGCGATCGATATAACCAATTTCATTCAGTTATTGAGTTAAAAAGAATATTAAAGGAAAAATACCCATATGCAGTCTTCTCTAGCGTAGCATTCTACGATAACCCGAAAAAAAGAAGCGGATGGATGGGTGCAGAGTTGGTTTTTGATATAGATGCGAAGGATCTCCCTATTAAGAAATGCTCGTGTAAGAGTGGAGAGGTATGCGAAATATGTTTGGAAGAAGCTAAAGAGGTTGTTTTACTAATTTCAGATGCATTAAAGGATCATTTTGGTTTTAAAAAGGTGAGATATATCTATTCTGGCAGAGGTTACCACATAAGGATACTGGATGAAGAGATTATGCTCCTAGGACGTAGTGAGAGAGGAAAAATTTTAGATTATATTTCATGTAGTATCTTACCTAAAAGATTTGATATTGATTTTGGATACCCAAAATTGTTCAGAGATAGACTTCTATTTTTATTGAAATATGCGAAAGAGGATAATTTTAAGATAAAAGGGATAGGAAAAGTAAAAATTAGGAGGATAATGAAAGAAAAAAGAAAGATTGCAAATGAAATCGAGGATGGTGAATTTTCTACTTTAAGAAAAATTTTAGGAGGTAAAAAATTCGAAAATTTTTTACAATTTACAACTAGGATAAATGCTGAAACGGTGGATGCAAAGGTTACAGTAGACGTAAAGAGGATTCTAAGACTCCCCTCGAGTTTACACTCCAAAGTTAGCATGAAATGTATTGAGATAAAAAATTTAGAGAAATTTGACCCATTAAGAGATGCGGTGCCTAAATTTTTGAAAGAAGAAAATTAAGGCACCCTTCTATAAGCTTCAAGCACTGCATTGACCAGATATTCTCTAGCCTCCTTACTTATGGGGTGAAATATATCCCTAAATTCCCCTCTTTTATTTTTTGATGAAGGCATATATACTCTCAGCCCCCTTTCTCCTTCCAAAATTTTAATCCCATGTATCACATATGCATTGTCTATTGTAACAGAGGCAAAAGCCTTCAAATTCCCTTTCTCTTTTTTATATATTCTTACATCTGTAATTTCTACCATACCTTTTCACCTAGATTTTATCTTTTGCGGAAAGGTTAATAAAGTTTGTGTATCAAAACAATTTCATAGAGATGGACATAAGATCTCTAAGGGAGCTTCATAAAAAGGAAAAACGAAGTCCATATCTCCAGAAGGTTGACAAGAATTTTTATAAAAATTTAGCCGACCTTGTTGATAGCTTCAAACATAAATGTCAAGATAGCAATGAATTAGAGCTCCCAAGATTTTTAGCAGAGTTAGAGAATTTAAGGGAGATGATAAGGGAAGTATATGAGCTGAGAGAGAAGAAAATAGTTTTGAATGTTCTCTCTTATGTGAGAACTGGAGAAGATATCGATTATGAACCTCTAAGTATAGAAGAGGAAGAATTTGTAAAAAGACTTTTAGAAACCATCCAAAAATATAGAAAGAATACTTTAGAAAAGATTTTAAAAGGAGAAAAAGATCGGAAAGTTCAAAATAAAGTTTTAGAGAAGGTTACTGTTAGAATTTTAAGAGATTTGCCACCAATAGTTGGGGTTGATGGTAGGATCTATGGAAGCTTCAGGGAGGAGGATATAGTCACCCTACCAGAGCCAAATGCTAGGGCATTGATAGCTCAGGGGGTTGCTCAAGAGGTAAAAATTAAGGAAAAGTTTAAATAAGGATAATTATTTATTTCCCATGTTATGGAAATACCTAGAGAAAGGAGAACATACTGCCCCTTCTGTAAGAGACATACCGTTCATGAGGTCATCAAGGTTAAGAAGAGAAAGGCAAGCGAGCTTAAAGCGGGGCAAAGACGTTTTAGAAGAGTGTTGGCAGGTTATGGAGGTTTTCCTAGACCAAAACCGGATAGGAATAAGCCAACTAAAAGAGTGGCGTTGATATTGAGGTGTAGAGAATGTAAAAGAGCCCATAGTATAAGAGGTTTTAGAGTGAAAAAACTCGAGTTTAAGGAGGTATAAAAATGGAACTATTTCCTCAACCGAGGAGTAGGTTTCTAAAAGTGAAATGTTCTGATTGTGGCAATGAACAGATAATCTTTGGTTCTGCTTCTACAGTAGTTAAATGTTTGGTATGTGGAAAAACATTAGCAGAACCTACTGGTGGGAAAAGTAGGATATTAACGAAGATTATAGCGGTTCTGGAGTGATTTTTTTGGTAAGGAAAAGAGAACCTCTACCTAACGAGAATGAATTAGTTATATGCACCATAAGTAGGGTATTCTCTCATGGGGCTTTTGCAAAATTGGATGAGTATAATGGGAGAGAGGGATTTATTCATATATCGGAGATAGCTTCTACTTGGATAAAAAATATAAGAGATTTTGTTAAGGAAGGACAAAAAACTGTAGCTAAGGTATTGAATGTAGATAGAAAAAAAGGATATGTAGACCTTTCTCTTAGGAGAGTTACCGATGCCCAAAGAAAGAATAAAATGCAGGAATGGAAAAGAGCTCAAAAAGCAGAAAAACTTCTTGAGTTGATGGCAAAAGAGGTAGGAAAAAGCTTGGATGAGGCATACGAAGAAGTAGGATTTAAATTAGAGGAAAAATATGGAGAAATTTACTCGGGATTTGAGGAAATAACAATAGAAGGAGAAAAAGCTTTAGAAGGGTTGGATATACCAAGTGAGTGGAAAGAACCGCTTATAAGGATAGTGAGAGATAATGTAGAGATACCACTTGTTAAGATAAGGGGTTTTCTGGATTTACGTAGTCATCTACCTAATGGAGTCGAAGTTATAAAAAAAGCGCTTATAAAAGCACGCGAGTATACCAAAAAGAAGTATAAAGACATAGAACTCGAGATAAGATATGCAGGTTCCCCAAGATTTATGATAAACGTTGCCGCTGCGGATTATAAAACTGCTGAAGAAGCATTGAGGTTCTGTGCAGAAAAGGCGATCTCTATAGTTAAAACAAAAGGAGGCAAAGGAGAGTTTATAAGAGAAAGTTAGTAAAAATGAGACTAAGATACTGTAAGAAGTGTAAGATATATACCTTAGAAGAGTTTTGTAAGCAATGTGGAGAAGCAACGGTATCCCCCCACCCACCAAAATTTTCACCGGAGGACCCATATGGCGAATATAGGAGAAAATTAAAATTAGAAAAAATGGAGGTGAAAAATGTTTAAGCTTAAATTTACACAAGAGCCCAAATTGGAGAATCCAATACTTATAGAGGGGTTGCCGGGTATAGGGCACGTGGGTAAAATAGCTGCTTCTTATCTATGTAAGCAGTTAAAGGCAAAAAAATTTGCAATTCTCTATTCCTTTTATTTTCCTCCTCAAGTAATAATTATGAAAAGTGGAATGGTAACAGCAATGAAGAACGATTTTTATTTCTGGAAAGCTGAAAAAGAAGGGCAGAATGACCTAATAATAATTATAGGAAATACTCAATCTACAAGCTCTGAAGGGCAATATAAACTGGCAGAAAAAATTCTCGATATAGCGGAGAAATACGGTGTAAGGGAAATCTATACGCTAGGTGGACTTGGTGTGGGTAAGATGGTAGAAAAACCACGAGTTTATGGTGCAACAACGAGTTTGGACGAGATCAAAAGGCTAGAGAACCTTGGAGTGGTGATGAAACGAGATATTGTAGGACAAATAATAGGCATATCTGGATTGTTATTGGCACTTGGTAAACTTCGTGGGATAAAAGCAACATGTTTAATGGGAGAGACTTCGGGTTTTTACCTAGACCCCAATGCTGCAAAGAAGGTTTTGGAGGTGCTATGTAAGTTATTGAATATAGAAATAGACTTTACGGGATTAAGTAAAAAGGTGAAAATGGCAGAAAAACAAGTAGAGGAAGTCCAAAGAATGGAAAGAAAAATAATGGAAGAGATGGGAATTCTAAGAAGGGAACCAACGGGGGAAGACCTGAAATATATAGGTTAAATATCTATTAAATTCTATTTTTATTTCTTTCTTTCCCTGAGCAGAAACATTCTGTTTATACCAGTTATCATCGCCTCCACGCTAGCCATTACTATGTCTTCTCTCGCCGCTCTTGCACTCGTTATATTGCCTTTGCTGTCTTCAAGCTTAATTATTACCTCTGCCAAAGCGTCTGAGCCCCCCGTAATAGCTTCTAATCTGTATTCTGTAAGCCTTATATCCTCTATACCTCTGAGCACGCTTCTTATTGCATTGAGCGCAGCATCCACTGGGCCTACTCCAGTTTCGGCACCTACTAGGTACTTATCATCGAATTTAAGCTTTACAGAAGCTGTTGGAATTACCTTATTCCCCGTTACAACTGCAAGCTCTTCAAGGTCAATGATTTTCTTTTTGACCTCACCTATTACCGCTTCTGCAATGGCTTGTAGGTCAGCGTCTGTAACGGTTTTTCCCTTGTCTCCGAGGTCTTTTACTCTTTGGGTTATCT